>CAMWJT010000073.1 GCA_947174625.1 uncultured Ruminococcus sp. | reverse complement strand
GGGGAGTGCTGGATTTTTGACTGGACTTAAATTCTGATTTTATATTATTTCGCGCATCTAAAATAAACCATGGAAAATTCATGATATATCTCGACTTCTGCATAATTATTTTCAAGCATTTTCTTAAGTTCAGAGAACGTTTGAAACGGCGGCGTGAACCAGCCTTTCTTTGCAAGAACATGTTCCACAAGCCAGTCTGTCCGTACAGATTCCTCCTTAATATAAAAACACGCAATGAACATCCCGTCTTTTTTCAGAACACGGTACACTTCTGAAAAAGCTTTTTTCTGGTCGGGAAACGCATGAAAGCCGTTCATACTCAGGACAATATCACAACTGCCGGATTTTAGTGGCAAATTTCCGACATCACCTTGCTTTAACCGAACATTTTCAAGTCCTGCTTTCCGAAATCGGAGCCGTGCTTTTTCCAGCATATCCCTGCTGTAATCAATACAGAAAATTTTTGCCTCCGGCAGAGATTGATATTTCTCACTGGTAAAAACACCTGTCCCGACAGGCACATCAAGCAGTGTTCCATTGAAATTTTCAGGAAGATAGGCAAGTGTTTTTCTTGCAATTTCATTATCATCCACACCATTCCAGAACAGTTGGATATACAATCTGCTCCAAAAATTTGCTTGTGTCAGGACATTGTCATAGATACTCTTTGAATGTTGATACGCCTTCTGAATTTTATCAGCCATGATGAACCACCTTTGATTTGAATTTTTTATTTAAATTGCATGCCAAACAGTTGATTAGCAAAAACTAACTAAAATCAATTATACCATATTTATTCTGAATTTTCAAGTATTTTGCTAAAAAAATTTTTCAAAAACACTTGACAAATCCGGAAAAGTATGCTATAATCAACTTAGTTAGAAAAAACTAACTGGATTTCAGGAAATATTTCATGATATTTCCTTGTATATTTCCTGTTAAGTTAGCATAAGATAACTTCTGATGTGTGAAAAAATATTTTAAATCATAATTTCTGAAAATTTCTGAGAATTCCAGAAAGGAGATCTTCCGTCATGTCTGCCGCAGAATGCTTACGATTCCAGAAAAAACTGGCGTTCCATACCGCTCCGTCCCTGCTTGGTATTAAATGTGCGAATCTGATTTCCGTGAAAAAATCGGATTTCCATGTGCAGGAACAAATTGCTTCTTTTAATCAGAAAACCGCAAGGAAAAATCTGAAAATGAGAATCCTGTGTCATTATCCGGACAGAGTGCTGATTTTCATTTACAGTGAAAAACTGCTTGGAAAACAGCTTGCGCAGTGTAAATCCATCCTGATGAAATACGGTTATCCGAAGCATCTCACAATTGAAAATGCGCTTGTCAGACTTTCGGAGCATATGCAGAACAGCCGGGACAGTCATGAATTTCCGCACGAAATCGGGATATTTCTTGGATATCCGATTGAAGATGTTCTGGGATTTATCGAAAATCACGGAGAAAATTATGTATTCAGCGGATACTGGAAAGTATACGGCAATCCGGAACAGGCAAGACGGACTTTTTCCAATTATGACAAATGCCGGACTTTTCTGTGTGAAAAGCTCAATCAGGGATGCAGTATCTATCAGGCATTAAAAATCAATTAAAAAAATCAGGGATTATTTTATGCAGTTATTTTTTATAATTTTAAAATTTTAATTTTTTTAAGGAGGTTTTCTTTATGAAAACAGCAGTCATTTATTGGAGCGGAACAGGCAATACGGAACAGATGGCAAATGCAGTTGCAGAGGGTGCAGGTGCGGAACTTTTCACGGTTTCTGCATTCTCCGGTAATGTGGCAGATTATGACAGAATCGCATTTGGCTGTCCTGCAATGGGTGCAGAAGTACTCGAAGAAGATGAATTTGAACCGTTCTTCACGGGAATTGAAAATTCTCTCAACGGCAAGAAAATTGCACTGTTCGGCTCTTACGGATGGGGCGACGGCGAATGGATGCGCAACTGGGAAGAACGTGTAAAATCTGCCGGTGCAGAGCTTGTGAACGGCGAGGGACTTATTGTAAATGAAACACCTGACGATTCGGCACTGGAATCCTGCAAGGCACTGGGAGCAGAGCTTGTAAAATAATTTTAATAAAAATCAGACAGACTGTAAAATTTTGATAGCCTGTCTGATTTTATTTTTATTTTAATAATTTTTTTAATAAAGCACTGCATCCGGCATCAATATCCTGATAGGCAATGTCAAACCGTCCGGTATACCAGGGGTCAGCAACATCTCTGTCCGGGAGAAGCCTTTGTAATTTATGATCCGGGTCTTGCCGGAAAATCAGCATAACATTGGTAATATTCCAACTGTCCATACAAAGAAACAGATCATAGTTATCATAATCTGATTTCTGGAGCTGTACCGCATGTTTTTCGTCGCAGGAAATTCCATGTTTTGCGAGTTCGGCTTTTGCCGGGGGATAGACAGGATTGCCGATTTCTTCCCTACTTGTTGCGCAGGAGGCAATCTGAAATTGTTCTTCCAGACCGGCTCTGGCAACCCTGGATTTCAGAATAAATTCCGCCATAGGACTCCGGCAGATATTTCCGTGACAGACAAACATAATTTTGAATTTTTTTATCATTTCTGAATCATACTCCCATCCTGTTCCTGATTTCGGCTTTTGTCTTTTGCAGATCACTACATGATAAAATTGGAATCAACTGATTAATTTCTTCTATGCTTTTATTCCACCATTGAAATGCAAGCAGGAGCTGGATGAATTCTTCATCAAATCGTTTCCGGATTTCTTTTGCTGGATTTCCTGCAACAATTGTATAAGGAGACACATCACTTCCAACAACACTGTTCATGCCAATGATTGCACCGTCACCAATATGAACACCCGGCAGGATAGTTGTATTCTGTCCGATCCAGACATCATTTCCGATCACAGTATCACCTTTTAAAGGCATTTCTGAAAGTGGCGGAACTTCCTGCTTCCAACCTTCAAAAAGATAAAACGGAAATGTAGAAACAGCATTCATCTGATGATTTGCACCATTCATCACAAAATTTACACCGGATGCAATCTGACAGAATTTTCCTATGATTAATTTATCATCATTGAAAGGATAATGATGTGTCACATGGCTTTCAAAATCTATATCGCTAAAATATGTAAAATCACCCACAATAATATTTTTATTTTTAATGGTTGGTTTCACATAGGTAACAGTATTTGTTCCAACTATGGGAAATATTTTATCAGGGTCTGGAATTATATTTTGTTTCAATGTAACCACTCCTTCAAATTTTAAATTTTGATTTATTATTATCATTATAACATAGTATTCTGAAAAATGCAAGCAGAAAATTTCAAGAAATCAGACCAAACGCATGAAAGTGCCCCCCTTTTCCTATCACAAAGGATGTAACTAAAATGTAACTATTTAAAGTGACATGACATAATCGAGAAATTTTGCAGGATCAAGCGAAATGAGGAACATTTTTTGTTTCATGGAAAAATTAGGTTTGTAGAATGTGACATGTTTCAGCATGGAAATACACCATTTGCGGATGAGATTTCTGTTCGCAGCAGCAGTCTGATCCAGCATCTGATCGGCATCTTCTTGAAATGTAACATCAAGCTGCCAGTGCATGGATTCCACTGACCAGTGTCCTCTGACGGCTTCTGAAAACTGAAGTTGTTTTCCTGTAATGCTTTCCTTTTCTGATCCGCTTCAGATGCTGCTCATCTGCAAAGTACAGTCTGATCTCCTCATATAGTTCCTTCTGATTCTCCTTTACCGCAAGTACATAATGACCACTTTTTTTCCTGATCTTTTCTGCAATTGCGGTCTGTGTTCCCATCGCATCTATTGTGATGATACTGCCTCTGATGTGCAACGTATCCAGCAGTTTGGGTATTGCTGTGATTTCATTGCTGTGTTCTTCTGTTGTCCTTTGTCCGAGACTGTAGCCTCCGTCACGATTCCATGCTGTCACAATAGGATTTGGTTTCTGTTCTTTCCCTTTCCTCGTGTTTCCTCTCATCGTTTTCCCATCTATACAGATGATTCTTTTCAGATTAATTTTCTGATTCCTTTCAAATTCCTCTATCCATTGATTATATGCCTGCTGGATACATTCTGTGGAAATCATCCCCATCACTCTCTGCATCGTATCATGTGACGGCACTCCATTTTCATACGGCAGATATTCCCTCAGATACTCCAGATTGTATTCTGCCCATACTTCCTTGCTTTCCCAGTCATCCACATGGCAAAGCTCTGAACAGAATACAATCAGTACGATTTCCTGCATTGTATATCTTACTTTATTCTGCTGACGACTATCTTCTATACATTCTATCCACTGGATAAATTCTTCCATTTCTCTTTACTCCGTTTGTTTTCTTTCTATTTTATCACATCCTGTTTACTTTGTAAATACTTCTGTTACCAAATTTTCACTCATGCGTTTAGTCTGATGGATTTCACCTCTCTTTCTTACCTTGCTCTCAATGGATTCAAAGTTAAAAGCGGAAGTTCAAATTAGAACTTCCGCTTTTCGGTTTTTAACTATTATATTACGTTGATCCCTATCAGCTGTTCATACGACAGTGCTTCCCAATGAGCCAGCGTATTTCGCACATCACGCATTTTTTTTAGCATTTCATATTCCGACAAGTCAATGACCTTTTGAGAACAGTTTGCTTTACAGATAAAGTACAGCTGTCCGATTTCAAGATCCGAGGCCTTGTCAACAACGTCATTATTGGAACTTCTGATAGGAAGATAGCGTGAGATCTTGTTTTCGTACTTCCTGATAAGATCTGCCCGGAAATTCTCGATTTTTGGAAATACTAGCTTTATCTGAGCTTCCCATACCGCCATGCGTACTCGCTCTTTCAGATTTGTGACCTTGATTTCATTTTCTTCAAAAACTTCTGCTGAAACTTTGTAAGGCTCCTGTATCAAGGCTGTTCTTCTTGATACGAGCATTGCTGCAAGCTCAACGTTATTATGGGCTATATTGCTTGCAGTCTCGCATAAATACATCTTTTCAGCTCTGTTGCATTTTAAGTCAGATACTAATGTCAGACAAAGCATCATGCAGTCGTAATCGGTTATATAATCATCATATCTGAAAGCTGTCAGATGTTTTGAAACAGGTACATTCATGCCTTCTAAAATGATAATGAAAACTCCGTGCTTATGAACATCGTCACAGTTTTCAAGGTATTCGGCAATAGAAGCTGTCCATTTGGAAGCATTTTCTGTTTTTATTCCCATAAGACAAACATAGCGCTTATTTAATGGAGTTACTTTGTTCTGTGCAAGGAACTTTTCGGGACTGCCATGTGTGGTAGGCCAATATTTTTTTTGCTCCTCTTTACTGCAATACCGTTCTTTAAGATAATCGCCGGGAGAATCCACTTTTGAGACATTATGTATATCAAATGTCCTGTTATCATTTGCATCTGCGAGCTTTTGCTCAATAGTCCCGGTCATGATTTCCAGCCACGGAATATCTGTGTCGAAAATGAGAACTACAGACCTGTCATCAGCCAGTGTATCTTTCAGATCATCAAGAAATCTTGCAGAGTTGACAAGTCTGCGCCACCAGAGTTCCCCTGTCATACTGTTACAGCCTCCTCGAAGTATTCGCCCATACTCTTTTCGATTTTATCCTGATTGCCGAGGTACTTGCGAAAACCGTCTGTTGCAAAGCGGTAGTTTCCTTCCATAACTGTGATAATATTCAGGTCACACATTTCATTGAGTATCTCGGAAAGCTGTTCGGGTTTAAGAGAAGTAACACGGTTGATGTGGTATTCCTCAGCGATCCTTAAGAGATCCGCTTCCGTGTAACCCTTATCATTAGACTCTGCGTAGTACAGATAGGCTATTATAAGCGCTATGATATGATAGTTGCTGTGTCCTTCTTCTTCTGCAAACAAGGTAGCTTCAAATTTTTGATCTACCAGCTCAGTGAATGCCTTGTCTGAAAGTACTTTTTTGTAATGACTCTCTGTTACTTCGTATGTTGGTGTTGAGGATTCATTGTATCCTGCGTAATCATCGTTTTTCATCGCTTCAAGAAGCTTCTGACAGTAGAACTGTATCAGACCCGGATAATTGTATGTAGAAGCAAGAATACTGTCAATGATCTTTTGATTGAATTTGAAACCAAGGTAAGCAAGTATGCTTGTAAGGAGTTTTGTCGCTTCTTCACGGCGGAACTGCTTAATAGTAATTGGTGTCAGATGTATCAGATTTGAATTCAGATGCATTGATTTTCTGTTATATCGGCTGAGATTATGCAGACCTGCCATAACGAGTTTGAATCTGTCGGAAGGCAGATTTTTCAAAGCAGTGATCGGTTGATCTTCGGTTATACCGCTTGTTGCGATAAAAGTATCGGCTTCATCGAGCATCAGGAGGAAGTAGTTGATACGCTTTTTAGGATCGTCGCTCATCAATCGTCTGTGGATATGTCCTGCAAGCTTGTTCCAAGTATCACACTTGCAATCCTTATCAAGTATATCTTCCAGTATTAGCTTATCACAAACTACTTTGAGG
>CAMWJT010000072.1 GCA_947174625.1 uncultured Ruminococcus sp. | reverse complement strand
CTCTTTTTCTACTTGTGATTTTCACGCAGATATGTTATAATAATAGAATAAAATTTTGTTTTCAGAAAGGATTTATCCATTCATGATTATACTGGACAGGGAAGAAACAATCACTGCTGTTTCTCCGAAACTCCCACCCGTGATGTTCCAGGCTTTGCCGTCGCTTGGCATCACCGGACACAGACCCAACAAACTCCCCCATGAGAAAGACAGTCTTCATGCACTGGAAAAAGCGGTTCACTATCAGTTGGACTGTCGGCTTCGTGAGGGATTCCGGTGCTTTTATACCGGACTTGCCGACGGTGCGGATTACATGGCGACAATCTATCTTGCAAAACAGCGCAGAGATTACCCGGATTTAATGCTCTTCGGGATTCAGCCGTTCCCGGATTATGAAACATTCTACGAAAAAAGCTACAGCAGTATACGGACATTTTATTACATGAAAGCTATGTTAGATGAATTGATTGTCCTGTCAGGCAATTATGCCGAAAAGGAAAGCTTTCATCAAAGAAACAAATTCATTGTCCGGCATTCTGATGCAGTTCTGGGAATCTGCGGAATCAGCACCCGCTCCGGATCGTCCAACACAATCCGGTATGCCAAGGATATTCATGTGCCGTACTGGAGAATTGAACCGAAGCCGAACACGACATATCTTCCGCCGCCGGAAGACTGGTATGTAGAATATTGCCAGGACACCGGGAATATCTATCGCAAGCACCGGACTACATGAAAATCATGTGCAAACAGATTCATGTTTTATTATAACACTAAATTCTTAAAAAAGCAAGAGCCAGAAAAAATTAAAATTTAAAATCAATTTAAAATCCAGAAAGGAGAATTCGTATATTATGGCAAAATCTAAGAGGGGGCATGTCGCCATCCCGTTCCTGCTTGCATTTCTGCTTGGAATTGTCTGCATTGGCGGTATTGCCATGTATCTGTTTAATAGAATCAGTTCAAAAGAGGGAATCCAGAAAATGCACAGCAGTGTCGTCCAGCCGACTGCCGAAGACAGTTGTACGCTGTTGTTCGTCCTGGACGAACCGGATGATGCCAGTCCGCTGACGTTTGTCGTTGCAAGAGTGATTCCGGAAGACAAGCGGATTATGTTATTATCTCTGCCGTCAAACATGCTTTCTATTGTGAATGATAAGCAGGACACGCTTGCGGGATTTTACCGGAAAGGCGGCATCCAATCTGCCATAGATGCCATTGCAAGTGAAGCAGATATTCAGACAGATAGATATATTATTTTAGATTCAGAATCGTTCCAGAAAATCTGTAATATCTATGCCGGTGTCTATTATCAGATCCCAGTCGGGACGCAAGGCTTTGCGGACAGCTCCGAACCGCAGTATTTAGGACCTTCCCAGATTGAGAAATTAATCACCAATCCATTTTTTGAAAAGGGAGAAAGTCAGAGAAGTTCCGTTGTTGCGGATGTCCTGTGTGAGATGATTAACCAGACAGACTATGACCGGATTGAAGCGTCAATGGATTCTAGTTTCCGGACGTTGATTAACATGATGAATACCAATATTTCTTCGATTGATTACAGCGATCACAGAACTGCTCTGAAGTTTATGTATACTTACGGAAGCAGGATCTGTACATTCCGGCTAGCGACAGGGACAACCAGTGCGGACAATATTTTTGTGCTGGATGCAGATTTTTATGAGAGCATCAAAGAATTTTTCCCGGAAGATTCTAATAATTCCGGCAATTCCGGAGAAAGTGAATAAGCATGAAAAATACTATTTTTGATTCTCATGCACATTATGCAGATTCTCAATTTGATGCAGACCGGGAAGAACTGTTAAAAAATATATTGCCATCACAGGGAATTGGCTATATTATGCTTGCCGGGATTCAAATCCCGGATTGTTACGAGAGCCAGAGACTTGCTGAACGTTATGAGACTGTCTATTGCAGTGCCGGGATTCATCCGGAATATGTCAGTGACATCCCGGCGGACTGGGAACAGCGGATTGTAACGCTTGCCGGACATGAGAAATGCCGTGCAATCGGTGAAATCGGATTAGATTATTACTGGCATCCGGAAGAAAAAGAGATCCAGAAAGAGATTTTTAAAAAGCAACTGGAACTTGCCAGAGCATTGGATCTCCCTGTGATTCTGCACATCCGGGATGCGATGGGGGATGCTGTGGAGATCCTGAGAGCATACAGACCCCGTGGTGTGATGCACTGTTACAACGGCGCACCGGAAATCACGAGGGAATTATTAAAAATCCCGGAGCTGTATTTCAGTTTTTCGGGTGTGATTACTTATAAAAATGCAAGAAAGCCCGTGGAATCGTTAAAAATTCTCCCACCGGACAGAATTATGATCGAAACGGATTGTCCCTATTTAGCCCCTGAACCGTTCCGGCACAAACGCTGTGACAGCAGTATGATCCACCAAACGGCACAGCGTATGGCGGAAATCCGGGCTATTTCCGTGCAGGAACTGGAAGAACTGACTTGTGCGAATGCAAAAAAATTATTTGATATTAAATCTTGACTTTTCGGGGATTTTAGTTTATAATTAGTTAGTGATCATGCAGAAATTCCGGAATCCATGCAAAATCCCAGAAATTCTGCAAAAAATTAAAAATTTTAAAAAATCATAAGGAGGATTTGAATTTTGAAACGCAGAACGAAAAAGCATGTCTTTTTTGTCGTCTTTTTTCTTGTGTTAGCATTTGCACTGTCCACAGTGTTCGGCATTACAAGTTACAAAGGCGATATTAAGACCACGTATGTCCACGGACTGGAAGACATCCGTCTGGGGATTGACATCCAGGGCGGTGTGGATGTCACATTTGAGCCAGAAGATGATCTGGATGCCACAGAAGAGCAGATGGATGCCGCCTTGCAGGTCATCAAACTCCGACTGACAACGCTCGGCATCAATGACAGTGAAACTTATGTGGATTACAACAACAGCCGGATCATTGTCAGATTTCCGTGGCAGTCCGGTGAGGAGAATTTTGATCCTGCCGCTGCTGTCAATGAACTTGGTCAAATGTCAGAATTAACATTCCGTTATGGAACGGAAATCACAGGAGAAACCATTCTGACCGGCGCAGACGTTGCCGAAGCTTCACCCGGTTACAACCAACAGGAAGACATGTGGGTTGTGCAATTGAAACTGAACGAATCCGGCAAGGATGCGTTTGCAACTGCAACATCTGCACAGGCGGCAAATAATGGTTATATCTCTATCTGGATGGATGAGACCTGTATTTCCAGTGCGACCGTCAATGAGGCAATCACAAGCGGTGATGCGGTGATCTCTGGTAATTTTACTTCAGAATCTGCAAAAGAACTGGCAGACCAGATTACATCCGGCGCTCTGCCGTTCTCACTGCATGCTACCAGTACAAAGACATTATCTCCGACACTCGGCGCAGGTGCATTATATGCAATGATCTTAAGCGGCTTGATTGCACTGGTATTTATCTGCATTTACATGCTGATCCTGTACAGAGTCCCTGGCTTTATTGCCGTGATCGGATTGATTGGACAGGTAGCCGGGATGCTCGCAGCCGTTTCCGGATGGTTCGGATTCCTGCCGAGTTCTACGCTCACGATCCCCGGTATTGCAGGTATTATTTTATCTGTCGGTATGGGTGTAGACTGTAATATCATTACAGCCGAGAGAATCCGGGAAGAATTAGCCCAGGGCAAGAGCCTGGAATCTGCTTTGAAAGCCGGTTATCAGAACGCATTTTCTGCGATTCTCGACGGTAACCTGACACTTGCTATTGTCGCTGTTATTTTAATGGGTGCATTTGGGACAAACACAAATTTCCTGACGAAAATTCTGGATGCTACGATTTTCTATTTCTTCGGTGCAACAACAGAGGGCTTTATCTATTCATTCGGCTTTACGCTGATTATGGGTGTCATTCTCAATTTTATCATGGGTGTGGCAGCGGCAAGAATTCTGACATTCTCGCTTTCCAGATTCAAGGCATTCCAGAAGCCGTCTATGTATGGTTACAAAAAAGAAACTTACAAAGAAGCAAAATTACTGCATTTCAGTGAAAACAAGAAAAAATTCTTTGCGATTTCCGCAGTTCTGGTGGTACTCTCTCTGTGTACCAGTTTTCTGGGTGTAGAAATTTCCATTGACTTCAAGGGCGGTACGATTGTGTCTTATTCTTATCATGGAGAACTGGATGAGAATGCCTGCCAGTCTGAATTGGAAAGCATTTTGAATACACCTGTAACAATCCAGAAGGGCGAAAGCTTCGATGCAGACACAAATATTTTAACAGTTTCATTCAGTTATGACCAGAGTCTGACACTGGATCAACAGGAAGAAATGCTTGCATTGATGACAGAAACTTATCCGGAAAATGCAATAGAAGAACTGGAAAGCAATGATGTGAGTGCATCTTCTGGACGTGAATTCTTTGCAAAATGTATCGTCGCTGTGATTTTTGCGGCAATTATTTTAATTATTTATATTGCCCTGCGATTCAAGAAAATCAGCGGTTGGTCTGCTGGTGTGTTCACAGTTTTGACACTTCTGCATGATATTATCATCACTTACGGCAGTTTTGTCCTGTGCGGTTTTGAGATTGACTCAAACTTCATGGCAGTTATTCTGACAATTTTCGGCTATTCGATCAATAATACAATTATCGTATATGACAGAATCCGTGAAAATCAGCAGAAACTTCCGAAAGAAACAGCCATTTCCGAACTTGTCAATTTAAGTGCAAGCCAGACCATGCGCCGTTCTCTGAGAACGTCTATTACAACCGTGGCAACGATGATTATCATCAGCGTTGTAGCAAGCATCTTCAATGTCACAAGCATTCTGAGTTTTTCACTGCCGATGACATTCGGACTGATCGCCGGGACGTATTCTTCTCAGTGTATCGCTCCGACATTGTGGGTATGGTGGAACGAACGTCATGACAACAAACAGATTCGTGATGTGGCAGGAAAATAATTTTTAAATTAATTAAATTAGCCGTCCTTTTTCCGATTTCAGACAGGACGGCTGATTTTTTCGTGAAAAATGATGATTCTTGCGCAAAATAATTGATGATTCTGACAAAAATTGCAGAAATACTTGTATCTGATTCTAAAATATGCTATAATAGCATTGGGCTTATACTGCAAGCGCATTTAGTTTTGGTTCCAGAAGATCATACAGTGCTTTTGCCGGGATGCTTGTGAAATACCAGAATGTCGAGTGCAGTAAACAGATCTGACCGTGAAAATTCAACGGCAGGTGACTATAATCCCAGACATCCCATCCCAGATATAAATTGACAATGACACCCACGGCAAGTTCAAAAGACGTGATAATCACTGCGCCGAACAGATACAGAAATTGCCGGGGCATGGGCGGTGCATTCCGGAATGCAACAGACATCATCAGGAAGACAGCGCCGCCGGTGAGTGTCATTGTCCAATGGGTGTAACCTCTTGCAAGAATTTCGATTAGAGCATAGAGAAAATACCCCATTAGAAACGGGATTGTAAGTTTTGCAATTTTCAAGTGCATGACCTCCTGATTGAAATGATAAATGATATATAAAAATACAGGAATATTTTACCCCGAAAGGAGCTTGCTTATGCAGGGGATTCTTCTGATTCTGTGCGCCCTGCTGGTTGCAATTACAGTTGTCCAGGGAAAAATGATATTACAGCTCTGGGATCAGATGCAAAATTCAGAGAATTCAGAGAATTTAGAAAATCCGGAAAATCAGCAGTTCGCTTTGCAGGAAGAAAAACTAGAACAGATTCAGGATCAGCTTGCAGAACAGCTTGACAGAATGGATTTTCTCTTAAAAAGTTCATCAAGGGAAAATGAGGACAAACTTTTGAATGTGCAGGTTCTCATGCAGAGAAATTTTCAGATGATGGATGAGAAAATGCAGGACGTCCTTGATACCCGGTTTCAGCAGGAATTTTCTGCCGTCAATCTCCGGCTGGATCAGATGCACAGGAGACTTGGAGAGATGCAGGCGATTGCCGGGAGTGTGGGGGATCTTAAAAAAATTTTTTCTAATATCAAGCTCCGGGGGGAAGTCGGTGAAATCCAGTTAGAAGCCATTTTGTCTGATTTTCTGAGTGAAAAGCAATATCTCAAAAATGCCAGGATCGGCAAAGGACAGGTAGAATTTGCCATCCGTATGCCGGATTGTAATGGACGGGAGCTGTTACTCCCGGTAGATTCCAAATTCCCGGCGGATACCTATGGGCATTTACTGGATGCCTGTGAATCCGGAGACAAAAATCAGATTGTCAATGCGAGAAAGCAGTTTGCGGACAGAATCCGGAGCGAAGCAAAAGATATTTCTGTGAAATATCTGCATCCGCCGTTGACGACGGATTTCGGGATTTTGTTTTTTCCGACAGAGAATCTCTATACAGAAGTCCTGCAAGCCGGATTGCAAGAAGAATTGTTCCGGAAGTACCGGATTTTTGTCACCAGTCCGTCCACGCTCACGGCATTACTGGTCAGTCTGCAAGCAGGATTTCAGAGCATTGCCATTCAGAATCAAAGTCTAGAAATTCAGGCATTATTTGAAGAAATCCGGGAAGAATTTGATAAATTCACAGATACTCTGGCGAGGACGCAAGATAAAATTTCCAGTGCAAGCGATGAATTAGAGCAATTAGTCGGTGTGCGGACAAGGCAGTTAC
>CAMWJT010000071.1 GCA_947174625.1 uncultured Ruminococcus sp. | reverse complement strand
GCAATACCTGGTACAGCATCCTGTCCATGTTCGCCGATCTGATTGACAACCGCACTGCCGACAATCACACCATCACAATAAGTACTCATTTTGTGCGCCGTCTTTCCGTCACGGATGCCGAAGCCCACACAATACGGAATTTTGGCAGAATTTGCAATCTCACTGAAAAATGCGTCAAAATCCGTGTCAAACTGGTCTCTCATGCCCGTTACGCCCACGGAAGACACACAATATAAGAAGCCTTGTGCCTGGGATGCAATTTTTGCAATTCTTCCGGTGGATGCCGGTGTGACTAAACTGATATTATAAACACCGTTTCTCTCAGCGGCATCCTGGAATTCATCATGTTCTTCAAACGGCAGATCCGGGACAATCACACCGTCAATGCCAACCTGACGGCATTTCTCAAAGAAATAATCTGTCCCCGTTCTGAAAATCGTGTTTGCATAGAGCATTAATAATAACGGCATATCCGTCTTTGTCCGGAGCTTTTCCACAAGTGCAAACACACCCTTGAGCGTTGTATGATAATCCCGGATTGCCCGGAGACTTGCCGCCTGGATCACAGGACCTTCTGCAATCGGATCAGAGAACGGCACGCCGATTTCTACAATATCCGCACCGTTCTGCTCCATAGCAAGAACTGCCTGTTCTGTGAGATCATAACCGCCGTCTCCTGCAGCGATGTATGTGATGAGTGCTTTCCTGTTCTGGCTTTTCAGCTCTGTGAATTTCTGATCAATTCTGTTAGGCATTTAAATCAACTCCTCTGTATCTTGCAATTTGCTGAACGTCTTTATCACCACGTCCGGAAAGATTGATGATCATGATCTGATCCGGGGTCATGGTCGGTGCGATTTTCAGTGCAGCGGCTACCGCATGCGCAGACTCAATCGCCGGAATGATTCCCTCTACTCTGGAGAGATATTCAAATGCCTGCACAGCTTCTTCATCCGTGATACTGGTATAATCCGCACGACCAGTTTCACTCAGATAGGCATGTTCCGGACCAATACCGGGATAATCCAGACCAGCAGAGATAGAATATACCGGTGCAATCTGTCCTTCTTCGTTCTGTAAGAAAATAGATTTCATGCCATGGAAGATACCAAGATCACCCTTAGTAAGCGTTGCGGCATGCTTATCCGTATCTGCACCGAGACCGCCGGCTTCTGCACCAACCAGTCTGACGGATTTGTCCGGGATAAAATCATAGAAAATTCCCATTGCATTGGATCCGCCGCCGACACAGGCAACCACGCAATCGGGGAGTCTGCCCTCGGCTTCTAAAATCTGCTTTTTCGCTTCTTCCCCAATAATTTTCTGGAAATCACGAACCATTGTCGGATACGGATGAGGTCCCATCACAGAACCGATACAATAGAACGTTGTCGCAATATTCGTCGCCCAGTCTCTCATAGCTTCATTGATCGCATCTTTCAGCGTTGCCGTCCCGGCATCGACACCAGTTACTTTTGCGCCGAGCAGTTCCATGCGATAGACGTTCAAAGCCTGTCGTTCCATATCCTCACGACCCATGTAAATTTCGCATTCCATATTGAAATATGCACAGATCGTCGCCGTAGCCACACCGTGCTGTCCTGCACCGGTTTCAGCGATCACACGCTTTTTGCCCATACGCTTTGCAAGCAGAACCTGTCCGAGCGCATTATTGATCTTGTGTGAGCCTGTGTGATTGAGATCTTCACGCTTGATATAGATCTTTGCGCCGCCGAGATCTTTCGTCATTTTTTCTGCGTAATACAACAATGACGGACGGAACGCATAATTCTGATATAAATCATGCAATTCTTTGAGAAATTCCGGATCATTCCTGTATTTCTCATATGCCTGCTGCAATTCTGACACTGCATTCATGACAGTTTCCGGGACATACTGACCGCCGAAACTGCCGAATCTTCCGATTTTGCCCATTTCAAAAACTCCTTTTCTGATTTTTGATCAATTTATGATCTATGCCGGCATGATAGAAATGCCGATCATAACCGTAGTTTGTTCCGCATGGTTCCAGACAGAATGTGGAATCATGCCTTTGACGAGATAACTTTCATTTTTCCGAAGAATCACACTCTTATCCTGCAATTTGATTTCTGCTTCGCCTTGTGTGACAATAAACAAATGATCATGTGCATGGGTATGATTCTGCAAAGGACCGCCGCCGTTCTGTTCCAGATACGCAATCGAACAATCAGAAATAACGGCATTCCCGTATAATTTCTTTGCCAGGAAATGCACATGTTCCGGCGGTGTGAAAAAATTATCCTGCATTGCTATCGCTCCTGTTCTGTAAGATTTTTATAATTTCTTGAATCTTAGAACTATCTTTGCATTTATCTGTCTCTACACTACTAGAGACATCAATCCCGAACGGACGGACTTCCCGGACAGCATCCCGGATATTCTCAGCAGAGATTCCCCCGGCTAAGAAAAATTCTTTTTCCGGACGATTTTGTACAATCACATCCCAGGGTGCAAGTGTCCCTGTGCCACCATGTGAACGCTCTGAAAAGCTGTCAAGCACTAATTTATCTGCCGGGAGCTGATCTGCATTGCGAATATCTTCAGGATTGCGGACTCTGACAGCTTTCCAGATTTCCAACTCCGGAAAATTTTCTCGGACAAGTTTGATAAATGCTTTGGATTCTTCGCCATGCAGCTGAATCACGTCAAGATATTCTGCATAATCCCGGATTTCGTACAGCTCCGGATTGACGAACACACCGACACGCTTGATGCCCGGACTTAAAATCTCATGCAGTTTTTTTAGATGTTCAGGACTGACATACCGCCAGAACGGCTTTGATAAGATAAATCCTGCGTAATCCGGCGCATATAGATTTAAATATTCTGCATCCTGTATCCTGCGAATACCGCAGATCTTAAGCCGGGGATTCATGCTGTCCCCTCACGAAGTGCGTGAAGCGTTTCCGGGATATTGTTACTCCGCATGAGCGTTTCGCCAATTAAAACAGCATCTGCACCATTTGCCTGAGCAGTTCTCATGTCTGCATTATTTCGAATTCCGCTCTCAGAGACAAATAACTGTTCCGGCTCTCTCAGATGGCTTAATCTTGCCGTTGTGGATAGATCCACTTCAAATGTTTTCAGATTCCGGTTGTTCACGCCAAGTAACTGCGGATGCAATCTCTGGACAGTTTCCATTTCTTGCTCTGTATGAACTTCTACCAGACAATCCAATCCCAGACTGTGTGCAAGATTGAAATATTCTTCCATGCGTGACAATTCCAATACTGCGGCAATCAGCAATACAGCAGACGCTCCCAGGACTTTTGCTTCATAGATCTGATACGGATCTATGATAAAATCTTTTCGCAGAACCGGGATTTTAACAATCTGGGTAATCGCTCTCAGATAGTCTGCACTGCCCTGAAAATAATATTCTTCCGTCAGACAAGAAATGCAGTCAGCGCCTGCGGATTCATATTCTTTTGCCAGTTCCACCGGATGAAAATCCGGACGGATCAGACCTTTAGAGGGCGATGCTTTTTTTACTTCACAGATACAAGACAGCCCGGATTTCCGGATTGCTTGGATAAAACGTCCGGGATTTTTGTCTGCTTGTGGAATCTGTTCTGCAAGCCGGCGGATTTCTGCGAGAGAACAGCGTTCTTTCTCTGCTTTTAACTGTATCGCTCTTTTTTCACAGATTTCATCCAGTATCATGTGGCAATCACTCCGTTCTGTTGGTGAATTTTACAAACTGATTTAATTTTTCCAGTGCTGTGCCATTGTCAATCACTTCTGCGGCTTTGGCAATGCCGTCCCGGAGCGTTTCTGTAATCCCGTATGTATATAAAACTGCACCGGCATTTAATAAGACAATATCCCGTTTTGCGCCTTTTAAACTGCCGTCCAGAATATTCCGGGTAATCTGTGCATTTTCTACCGGTGTACCGCCGACAATCTCCGATTTGTCATAACGCTGTAAGCCGAATTCTTCTGGTGTGATTTCATAAGTTTTCACAGTATCACCGTTGACTTCGGTAACGGTTGTAGCATCTGATACAGAAATTTCATCCATCACATCATTGCCAAATACTACCATAGCATGTTTGATTCCGACTTGCTGTAAAACTTTTGCCATGATCTCCGTGAGTGATTTTTCATAGACACCTAGGACAATATAATCCGTTCTTGCCGGATTGGTCAAAGGACCCAGGATATTAAATACCGTCTTGACACCGAGTGCTTTCCGGACAGGTGCGACATACTTCATGCTGGCATGATAACTCTGTGCGAACAGGAATGAAATCCCCGTAGCATCCAGACAAGCTTTTGCCTGTTCCGGTGTGGATGTGATCTTTGCACCGAGCGCTTCAAGAACGTCCGCTGCACCACTCTTACTGGACACACTCCGGTTGCCATGCTTGGCAACTCTTGCACCTGCCGCAGATGCCACAAATGCAGAAGTCGTTGAAATATTGAAGGATGCACAGCCGTCTCCGCCTGTCCCGACAATCTCAATGCTGTTCGCAGAATCCGGGACAATCTTTGCTTTCGCTCTCATGCCTTTGGCAAATCCGGCAATCTCATCAATCGTTTCTCCTTTGGTTGCCAATGCCGTCAGGACTGCCGCAATCTGCAATTGCGATGCTTCCCCGCTCATGAGAATGTCCATGCAATTTTCTGCTTCCTGCATTGTTAAATCCTGCTTCTGCATTAATTTACTATAATAGGGTTTCAGATCAACATTGACATACTGGGGGGCATCATCTTCGAGTAATCCGGCAATGATCAGGAAATTTTTTAATAATTGCTTTCCGTTGTCTGTCAGAACTGACTCCGGATGAAATTGCAATCCATAAGTCTTGTGCGTTTTATGGGATACTGCCATGATCTGCCCATTTTCATCCAGTGCCGTCACATAGAGACATTCCGGGAGCGTTTCTTCATCTGCAATCAGAGAATGATAACGTCCTGCTGTGAATGGACATGTGCAATGCCGGAATAACGGATGTTTTTCCTCAAATTTAATACTGCTGGATTTGCCGTGCATCAGTTGTCTTGCACGGATAATCTTACCGCCGAATGCCTGTACGATAGACTGATGCCCCAGGCATACCCCCAGAATCGGGATCATCCCGGAAAATCCCCGGATGACTTCCAGAGAAATCCCGGCAGATTCCGGATAGCCAGGACCTGGAGAAATCAGAATCGCTCCCGGATTTAATTGCCTGATCTCATCACAAGTAATCTCGTCATTGCGCCTTACTAAAATATCCGGGTACATTTCGCCGATATACTGACATAAATTATAAGTAAAAGAGTCATAATTATCAATTACCAGAATCATGAATTTTCCGCCTCCCTGATTGCGTTTATCATAGCAGATGCCTTGTGTGTGGTTTCTGCAAATTCTTTTTCCGGGTCAGAATCTGCAACGATCCCTGCACCTGCCTGAACGTAGGCTTTCTGATTCCGGAACAGGACTGTCCGAATGGCAATGCAGGTGTTCATATCACCGTTATAACCGAAGTAACCGACCGTTCCGCCGTAGAGACCACGCTTTCTGTTTTCGAGTTCGTCAATAATTTCCATGGCACGGACTTTCGGTGCGCCGGAGAGCGTCCCCGCCGGCAATACGGAACGCAGAGCATCAATCGGCTTGCAATCCGGACGGAGTTTGCCTTTTACATCGGATACCAGGTGCATGACTTTAGAATAACGCTCCAGATACATGAAGTTTGTGACTTCCACCGTACCGAATTGACTGACTCTGCCCAGGTCGTTCCTGCCCAGATCGACAAGCATGGTATGTTCTGCCTTTTCTTTTTCATCGGCAAGCAGGGATTTTTCTAGTTCCAAATCCTGTTCATGCGTCTTTCCACGGGGACGAGTTCCGGCAATAGGTCTGGTAGATGCCGTTTGATCCGTGACTTTTACGAGCAGTTCCGGCGATGCACCGGCAATCTGATACTCTTTTGTCTTGAAATAATACAGATAGGGCGACGGATTGGTCGCACGAAGTCTGCGATACACTTCAAAGCTGTCCGGCGGATTGTCAATCTCAAAACGCTGTGACAGAACAACCTGAAAAATATCCCCGGATAAAATATATTCTTTTGCCGTATTCACCATAGCTATAAATTGTTCTTCCGTAAAATTAGACTTGACTTGCAGTTTTTCTTCAAACGGATAAGTCTCATGATGGCAGTCATAATTTTCAATTTTAACGGCGATTTCCTGCGCTCTGTGCCATGCCCGTATGTACTGTTTCTGCAAATTCTGGTCTGCATGCAGATTGATGATAATATACGCATTGCTGTTCAGATGATCGTAAGCCACCAGTTCTTCATAATCAAACAAATGCACATCGGGCATATTGGTATCATCTTTGGGGATCTTCACAAGTTTCTTCTCCGTATATCTGACGGAATCATATGCAAAATAGCCGATCATACCGCCTGTAAAATACGGCAGATCCTCAAATTTGGGAGAAGTCTGTGCATCCAGAATGGATTGCAGTTTGCTGAACGGTTCAGAAATGGTAAGATTTTCACAATTATTGATATGATTTTCAATTACTTGCAAAGAAGATCCCTGCGCCCGGATCTCCCGAACCGGATGAAACCCGATAAACGAATACCGATCCCATTGTGTGCCGTTATTGATACTCTCCAGGAGAAACGCCGTTTCCTCGGATTCGGACAAAGCTTCAT
>CAMWJT010000070.1 GCA_947174625.1 uncultured Ruminococcus sp. | reverse complement strand
ATTGTCAAACTTATCAAGTTGCATAAAAAGCAATGATAAGTATGTACCGTAGGCTATACGGGAATTGACGCCTGTGGACTGTACAAGAACTTGTGAGTAGATTATGACTTATTATGATCCAAAGCATACAGGATGAAGCAGGAATTTTCTCAATATGGGTATATTTGTCCATATTTTGAGTAGCAGTTTTACGCATGCTTAAAAAATGGAAACAGTGTCTTGCTTCCCTGACTGCCTGTGCGTCCATCCTCGCCGGGATGCCCCTGACACAATTCACACAATCTGTCCATGCAGCAGATGCCGTCCTTGCCTTTCCCGGTGCAGTCGGTGCAGGAAAATATGCAACTGGCGGTCGTGGCGGTGAGATTTATCATGTCACGAATCTGAATGACAGTGGTGAAGGATCCTTCCGGGATGCTGTCAGCAAGTCTAACCGGATTGTTGTTTTTGACGTTTCCGGTATTATTGAATTAAAAAGCAATGTTGTCTGCCAGAGCAATATTACCATTGCCGGACAGACTGCGCCCGGCGGATCGGGTATCACGCTGAAAAATTATAAATTCGGCATGGGTGGCAGTAATGTGATTGTCCGGTTTATCAGCTCCCGTCCGGGTCCTTATAAGGCGACAAGCTCCGGCAATGACGCATGGGGCGGTGCAGGTGGTAGTAATTCGATTGTTGATCACTGTTCGATTGGATGGAGTTCTGATGAACAATGGGGCTTATATTCCAAGAACGATAACTATACATGTCAGTATACGGTCATTGGTCCTGCAAACAGCTGGGGCGGACATGACAAGGGAATCCACGGCTTCGGCATCATGTTCGGCAGAGCCAATTTCAGTTTTGATCATAATCTGATCATTCATAATGTATCAAGAAATTTCCGTGGAAAAATCACGGATAAAAATGCTGCGGATTTTACCAATAATATTATTTATGACTGGGGTTATCAGACAACTTACGGCACAATCGGACATGTCAATTATGTCAATAACACGCTCAAAGCCGGAAATTCCACAGCAAGCGGCTATCACTATGCGCAAGTGTCAGACAATGAAAATTTCATGCTGTATCTGGACGGCAACCGGATTTTAAACCCAGATAATTCTGTCCGGAACGATGCACAATCCAACTGGAGTGCATTAAGTTACAGCGGCAACAAATCCGAAGCAACCACAAAATCTGATTCTCATTTTCTGATTACGGCAAACAATGCAGATGTCTCTACGGTTCTGACAGCAGAAAGTGCAGAGGATTCCTATCAGCATGTGATTGCATTCGCCGGGAATGGTATTGCACCGGATCTGCGGACGGCAATTGATCAGCAATGCGCTGAAGAAACGGCAAACGGTACTGGTTCTTGCAGCGGAACAGCCGCTTATGACGCATCCGTGACGGATCTGGACAAATATCAGATCCAGTGCGGTGTAGAATATCAATATCCGGGAGCTGTCCTTCAGAAAGAAATTGTAGATTCTGACAATGACGGCATGCCGGATGACTGGGAAATTGCCAGAGGTCTGAACCCGGATGACGCAAGCGATGCAACGGGGGATTACTGTGGACAGGGTTATAATAATATTGAGTATTATATCAATGATCTGACAGTCAATGCGTTCCCGGAAGGTACGGTTACGCTTTCTCCGGAATCTGGTACGCCGGTTGAAATTCCGTCAACAGACGCATTCAGCCGGATAGAAGCAGAAGATTATTTTGAAGAATCTGGCATCCGGAGTGAAGATACTTCTGATACCGACGGCAATCAAAATATCGGCTTTATCGAGAACGGCGATTATGTTGCTTATAAACGTCTGAACTTTGGAGATGGTGCAAATTCTCTGACAATGCGGATTTCGGGCAATCCATCCGGAATTGAAGTCTATCTGGATCGGCTCAACAGTGAACCGGTTGCATCATTAACGTTTGATGGTTCGGGGAATTTCGCCACCTGGCAGGATTGGACGGTGAATCTCCCGACAACAATAACAGGGATTCACAATGTGTATTTTAAATTCACCGGTGGTGAGGGTTATCTGGTAAATCTCAACTGGTTCAGATTTAATCAGGATCGTGTAGCAATTAATGGAAAATTAGCAAAAAATCTGCTGGTGTCTGATACGGACAATGCGAATCACTGGAAATTTGCGGAAAATCTTGCAGTCGGCTCGCAGATTTTCGGTGATCGGGATTTTACATTCACAAGCATCCCGGATGCACTTACCGGAGCTGAACAGATCATGACAGCTTGCGATTCCAAGAATTTCACGGGTTCTAACCTGGCAATTTTCGTCCCTGTCGGAGATATTACAGTATCTGTTGCATTAGACACCAGAATTGAGAATCTCCCGGCATGGCTTACGAACTGGACAAAGACGGATTTACAAGTGACAAGTTCTAATGATGTGATATTTGATATTTATCAGAAAAAATTCAGCGGTTCTGATGATGCAAAAATCACGCTTGGCGCAACAGAACAGTCGGCTTACTGTGTGAATTATGCCGTATTTTTACAGGAATCTGCACAAGGAACACCCGAAAAAATCCTGGGGGATGCCAATGCAGATGGGCAAGTTACTGTAGCAGATCTCATCACGCTCCAGAAATGGTTGCTTTGTCAGGGTGGACTTCCCAACTGGGAAAATGTGGATTTATACAAAGACGGAAAAATTAATATATTTGATTTATGTCTGCTCAAAAAGCTTTTACTGGAACAAAAATAATGTGAATCAAATCCAAAAGCCTGCATATCGCATATGCAGGCTTTTGCAGGATTTATTTTTTATTTTTTCTGCGCCATTGATTGCGCCTGTTCCAGTAGCGAATCTGGTTATATAAATCTCTCCAGAAAAATAAAATCAGATTTATCAGGGAAAATAATATGCAGAGACGATCCGTCCAGTTGCTGAAAATCAGCGATATGACTAATAAAACCCCTTCCAGTATGGCAAGATATTTCATCTTCACCGGGATAAAGAATAATAATAAAATCTCAAAATCCGGAAACAAGATCGCAAATGCCAGATATAACGACAGATTCAGAAACATATTTGTTGCATAGCCTGTTATCATGCCACTGATGATTGTCCCCAACATGCCACAGAGATAATAAATATTAAATTTGAAACTGCCCCATTTCTGTTCTAATGCACTGCCAATCAGCCAGTAGAGATACAGCGCAAAGACGACAAAAAACGGGGAGCTGTCCGGCGGTAAAAACAGGAATGTTAAAATTCTCCAGATCTGTCCATGAAAAATGGCATCCCGGTCAAAGTATAACAGCGAAGTCAGACCGTATTCATAATCGGGATTTGCGCTTGTGAAAGAATCCAGCAGGAATACAAGACCCATGCCAAAGACAATGATTGTCATGAGATTGGGAATTGCGAATTTTCCGTATTTTCGTTCAAGCTTATTAAGAAATTGCATGCTATCAAAAATTTCCTTTCTATTTTTTCTATATTATACTCGAAAAAACAAGATTTGTCAAGTAATGGCGGAAATGATCCGAAATTTGTAAAAAATGCACAAAATACGCTGTCAAAACAGGGCAATAAATCTGCTTTTTTGTGTGATTGTAATTTTTTGCAATCCGCTGTATAATAATAAATAAGAGTTTAAAATAATTTTTAGAAAATTTAAAAAATTAAAAAATTTAAAGGAGAGCCTTACATGAACCTGAAAAATAAAATAATTTGTATCCTGTCTGCCTGTACTGTTCTTTGTTGTGTTCCTGTTTCCGGAATCCAGACAGATCTCAATTTCACGATCCGCAGTCATGCTGCCTCTGGATTCGTCCCCAAAGATGCTGTGGCATCCGTGACAGTCAACAACGAAACTTCTTACTATTATGATACGACAACGTCCGGCGGTGCAGCGGCAATGTGGAATACTGCCATGTCTGGTTCTTCTGCGATGGTAATTCTCTATCAGGACTGGGAATCTTCTTACGGCACAAGATTCGGCACGGGAACGGGATTCGCTTATGACGGTGTCCTGTGTGTACCGTCTGGTCATGAGATTACAATTGATCTGAATGGATGCAATATTAATAGAAATCTTGAATTTGCAATTGAAAACGGCGAAGTCATCCGGGTGCAGTCCGGCGGCATCCTGAATTTGACGGATACCAATACAGAACTTGGCAACAGCGGACAAATTACAGGTGGCAACAGTCTTGACGGCGCAGGGGGGATCTATATTGAATCCGGCGGCACGGTCAATCTCTGGGGCGGTCATATCACAGGCAACCAGACACAGGGAAGCGGCGGCGGTGTCCTGCTTGTCGGAGAAGACAGCAGTTTCCACATGAGCGGTGGTTCTATTACCGGCAACACGGCGAATCAGTGCGGCGGTGGTGTGGCACTCTCCGGCGGGAATTTCAAATTTACAAATGGGACAATCTCTGAAAATCGTTCCCAATCCGGCGGCGGCATCTATGCCCAGGACGGTTCTGTAGAAATTTCCGGGGGAAATCTGACACAGAATGTCGGTGTACACGGGGGTGGGATTCTCGTTAATAACAGCGCAGAACTGGTGCTCCGAAGCAAAGCATCCATTCAAGGCAATATCGCATCTGGAGAAAACCGGATCGGCGGCGGTGTTCTGGCAATGTGTACAAAGCCAATCCGTGTCAGTGGTGATGTGAATATCATTGACAACAGCGCAGATGGTGTCCAGAGTAATCTTGTATTCTGGAAAGATTCTGAGACAGATACAGAACTTCAGTGTTATCTCCAGAATGCCGGATTGAACGAAACGGCAAAAATTGGAGTCAGTCTGTCCGGAAAGCAGAAAAGTGCAGTTTTTGCACCATCCTGGACAGGTCCGGCATGCTTTATCTGTGATGCGATGGATTATGAAATCAAAGACAAAGAAGGCAACATGGAACTGCATCGGGTGACCAGTTATGCTTCACTTGTCGGAGATAAAAAAATGCTGAGCATTATCGTTGTGGGTGTTATGGTCGCATTAGCATTTATTGCGGTATTGATTCTTGCATTCAAGAGAAGCAATCAATCGGGAAAATCCAAAAAATCCAGTAAATCTAAGAAATCCGGAAACAAGAAAAAAGTAAAAGTGAAAAAATCTGCCAAAAAAACTGTTTCTGAAACAGAGAATCCGGAAAATCAAGAAAATCCGGAAGAACCGGAAAATTCTGAAAATCTGGATAATTCTGAGAATCCTGAGAATTCAGAAAATTATCTGACGCATGAAGAATATGATGAAGTAGAAGAATTTCTGGAAGACCAGGAAGAGACAGAAGACATGCAGGAATAATTTGAAATTCGGCATTTTCGGAAGGAAATGCCGTTTTTGCTGATTTCTGTGTTATTTTTACTTGACATTTCCGGAATAATATAGTATAATATTCTTGTTATGAAATTTATACAGAAAGCAGGAATCGAAAATTATGCTGAAAAACAATGAAAAAAGCATGGACAAGATTGTAGAACTGTGCAAGGGCAGGGGTTTTGTTTATGCAGGTTCTGAAATTTACGGCGGTCTTGCCAACACCTGGGATTTTGGTCCTCTTGGTGTCGAACTGAAAAATAATATCAAAAATGCCTGGAGAAAAAAATTTATCCAGGAAAGTCCCTACAATGTCGGACTTGACAGTGCCATTCTCATGAATCCGGAAACATGGGTCGCATCCGGACATCTCAAGAATTTCACAGATCCGCTGATGGACTGCAAATCTTGTCATACCCGGCACAGAGCCGATCAGTTAATTGAAAATTTTGACGGAACAATTCCGGCAGGGTGGTCAAATGATCAGATGTTCGCTTATATCCAGGACAAACAAATTCCCTGTCCGGATTGTGGTAAACATGATTTTACGGACATCCGGCAATTTAATCTGATGTTCAAGACATTCCAGGGTGTGACGGAAAATACCAAATCGGAATTGTATCTCCGTCCGGAGACTGCGCAGGGTATTTTTGTGAATTTCCAGAATATTCAGAGAACGTCCCGAAAAAAAATCCCGTTTGGTGTAGCACAGGTCGGCAAATCGTTCCGGAATGAAATCACACCAGGTAATTTTATCTTCCGTGTGAGAGAATTTGAACAGATGGAATTGGAATTTTTCTGCAAGCCGGGTACTGATCTGGAATGGTTTGCTTACTGGAGAAATTACTGTCGTGAATTCCTGTTAAATCTTGGTATCAAAGAAGAAAATTTAAGACTCCGTGATCATGATCCGGAAGAACTGAGCCATTATTCCAAAGCAACAACGGATTTTGAATATCTCTTCCCATTCGGATGGGGTGAACTCTGGGGCATTGCGGACAGAACCGATTATGACCTGACACAGCATCAGGAACATTCCGGCAAATCTATGGAATATTTTGATCCGGATGACAATTCCAAATATATTCCGTATGTGATTGAGCCGTCTCTTGGTGTGGAACGTCTGTTTTTGAGTATTGTCACAGAAGCTTATGATGAAGAAATTGTCCCGGAAACCAATGAGACCAGAGTTGTCATGCACTTGCATCCGGCACTTGCGCCGTTTAAGATTGCAGTTCTGCCGTTGTCCAAGAAGCTTGCACCGGAAGCAGAAGCAATCTATCATCAGCTTTCTAAAAAATGGCTTGTGGATTATGATGACAGAGGTGCAATCGGCAGACGTTACCGCCGTCAGGATGAAATCGGCACACCGTTCTGTGTGACTTACGATTTTGATACCAAAGAAAAAGACCAGTGTGTCACTGTC
>CAMWJT010000069.1 GCA_947174625.1 uncultured Ruminococcus sp. | reverse complement strand
TTATTGGAACATGCATGAGATGCATTTTGTTTCTAATTTTAAGCAATTCTAATGAATAAGGAGAAAAAATTTATGGCACATCAATTAGTGATTGTTCTTGATTTTGGCGGTCAGTATAATCAGCTGATCGCTCGCAGAGTCCGTGAATGCGGTGTTTACTGCGAAGTGAAAAGCTACAAGACTTCTATCGAAGAGCTGAAAGCTCTTAATCCCAAGGGGATTATCTTTACAGGGGGACCAAACAGTGTCTATGATGAAAAATCTCCCCATATTACGGAAAAGATTTTTGATTTAGATATTCCGATTCTGGGTATCTGCTACGGCGCACAGCTGATGGCTTACACGCTCGGCGGTACTGTTTCTCCCTGTGAAACTTCGGAATACGGCAAAACAGATACGCATTACGACCATTCCAGCATCTTATTCGGCGGTATTGATCTTCCGGCAACAGCTCCCTCCTGGATGAGCCACACAGATTATGTTTCAAAAGTTCCGGATGGATTCCGGATTACTGCCCATACTGCGGACTGTCCGGCAGCGGCTTTTGAAAATCCAGAGAAAAAATGCTATGCTGTACAGTTTCACCCGGAAGTGAATCATACTTTTGCAGGACAAGGCATGATTGACAGCTTTGTCAAGAATGTGTGTGGCTGTGTAGGTGACTGGACAATGGCAGGGTATGCTAAAACCGCAATCGAAGAAATCCGTTCCAAAGTCGGCAACGGTAAAGTCCTGCTTGCACTCTCCGGCGGTGTGGACAGTTCCGTTGCAGCGGCTCTGCTTGCAAAAGCTGTGGGCAGTCAATTAACCTGCATTTTTGTAGATCATGGTCTGATGCGTAAGAATGAAGGCGATGAAGTAGAACAGGCTTTTGCAGATTCCGGGATGAATTTCATCCGTGTCAATGCCAAGGATCAATTTTTGTCCAAATTAAAAGGCATCTCCGAACCGGAACAGAAACGAAAGATCATTGGTGAAGAGTTCATCCGTGTATTTGAACAGGAAGCTAAAAAAATCGGCACAGTGGATTATCTCGTGCAGGGGACAATCTATCCGGATGTGATCGAAAGCGGATTAGGAGATGCGGCTGTGATCAAATCGCATCACAATGTCGGCGGATTGCCGGATTATGTAGATTTCAAGGAGATTATAGAGCCTTTGAGAATGCTTTTTAAAGACGAAGTCCGGAAACTCGGCACAGAATTGGGATTATCTCCCGTTCTCGTATGGAGACAGCCGTTTCCTGGTCCTGGTCTGGCAATCCGGATTATCGGTGATATTACGGAAGAAAAAATTGAGATTCTTCAGGATGCAGATTTCATTTTCCGTCAGGAACTCGCAGAACATGGACTTGACCGTGAAATCAATCAGTATTTTGCAGTGCTCACAAATATGCGTTCTGTCGGCGTTATGGGTGACAGTCGGACTTATGATTATACCGTTGCGCTCCGTGCCGTGACAACAAGCGACTTCATGACGGCGGATTTTGCCAAGATTCCTTATGATGTACTGGAAACCGTTGCAAGCAGAATCGTCAACGAAGTCAAGAGTGTCAATCGTATTGTCTATGATGTGACGACAAAACCGCCGGCAACGATTGAGTGGGAATAATATGAATCATTTCACGATAAAATACAATGAACTCAGTGCAGAAGAATTTATTCATCTGTGGAAAAGTGTATGGGACGGTGCGCCGTCTTTGGAACAGACTGCACTTGCCATGCAGAATACATTATTTAGAATCTCTGTCTTTGATGGACAAGAAATTGTAGCAATGGCAAGAATGATTGGTGACATGGGGTTGAATTACTACATCAAAGATGTGGTTGTAAAACCGGAATATCAGCAGAAAGGCATTGGAAAAATGCTGATTGAGGAACTTATGAAGTTTGTCAGAGATCACGGCATGAAAGGAACAACCATTTTTGTAGAATTGTGTGCCATGCCTGATAAAATGCCATTTTACGAAAAGCAGGGATTTTCTGCAAATGAAGCACAAAGGTTAAAGCTGATGTGTGAAATTAAATAAATTGATAAAAGCCAATGAAAATTTTAAAAAAATTATAATAATAAAAGGAGCGAGGGAAAGTAAAAATCCAAGCTTGAAAAATGCTGTAAAATCAGTACTTTCCAAGCCTACAAATATCTTGTGATAATAATTTGATAACAGAGAGCTTATTTGACATTCTGTATATCCGTCCTTGCTGATTTTACCATCAGCAAGGACTTTATCGCTTTTTTGTGCATTTCACTGTTTAAAATTGCATCTTACATTTTTTCTGTTGATTTTTTTGGCATCATGATGTATACTGAATACATCAGCTGAAATACAAAACAGAATGAATGGAGTTTTTGAAATGGGAGTTATATTATTTGCAATTTTTACAGTGATGGAAATTTTGCTTGCAGTGTTAAGCTGTACAAAATACAGAAGTCTTTGGTACAGAAACAGAATGTTTTTCCGTGGAGCTGAATTGATACTCATGTTACTTATTATGTTTTTACCTGTAACAAGACAAAAATGGAGATTCACAGGCTGTCTCATAATTCTTGGTGTACGGCTTGCTATTTCCGGGATTGTGTATCTGGTAAAGCATAGCAATGCTACCAAGGAAAAAACAAAGGCGGGAACGATTGCCGGTGCTGTCATGAGCATTATCCTGATCGGCTTCTCACTTTTTCCGGCTTTTATTTTCACGGGCTATTCGGGACTTCAAACAAGCGGTCAGTACGAAGTAAAGGAAACACAGGCAATATTGATCGACAAAAGCAGACTGGAAACTCATGAAACAGATGGTTCTCACCGTGAAATCCCGATTCATTTTTATTATCCGGATTATCCGGAAGAAAATGCGTCAGATTGTCCTCTGGTGTTATTCGCTCATGGTTCATTCGGTTATTATCAGAGCAATTCTTCCCTGTATGCAGAACTTGCAAGCAACGGCTACGTTGTAGCAAGCATAGATCATCCTTATTATGCTTTCTTTACAAAAGATACAGCGGGCAAGACAATTATAGTTGACATGGAGTTTATGCAGACGGCTGTTACGATGCAGAATAATAGTAATGAGTTTACGGAAGCTGATTACAATATTGAATGCGAGTGGATGGCGCTCCGTACAGCAGATGAAAATTTTGTGCTGGATACGATAAAAATTGCGAAAGATGCCGGTTCTCTTGATACGGCATGGTATACGGAATCTGAGAATATCACATCAGAAATTCTCAAAGTGCTTGCAATGACTGACACAGAAAAAATCGGACTTACGGGACATTCTATCGGCGGTGCGACAGCGGTACAGCTTGGCAGAGAGCGTGATGATATTACTGCGGTAGTTGACATTGACGGCACAATGCTCGGCGAATACATATCCTGTATCGACGGAAAACTCAACTATAATCCTGAACCTTATCCGATACCGATACTTTCACTTGATAATGAAAGACATTGGGGTTCTTATGTTGACGGACTGAATGACGGAACAGACTATGTCAACAAATATTTACTTGACAATGCAGTTGACGGCAGAGAAGAGCATTTCAATGATACGGAGCATATGGACTTCACAGATTTACCGCTGCTTTCTCCGACACTTGCGAAAATGCTGGGGAAAGGTGATGTAGATTCTTCTGCATTTATTCCCGGAATGAACCGTATCATTCTTGATTATTTTAATTATTATCTGAAAGGAGAAGGCGAGCCGGGTATTGCGCCTTGGAATACGCAGACATCGGCAAGCAGATAATGATTTTATGATAATCCATATTTCTCAGATCAAACAAGAAGAAAAAGAACGGTTAGAAATTTATTGTCATGACAAAACGGGCAATGAGATCACGGAAATTGTCCGTTTTGTAAAATCTAGACAAGGACAGCTCACGGGTATGATCGAAGGCGCACAGTATGAAATCCCTGTATCTGACGTGTTTTATATTGAGGGAGTAGACAACAAGGTATTTATTTACTGTGAAAAACAGGTCTATGAAACACGTCAGAAGCTGTATGAATTGGAGGAAATTTTAAAAGAGAAGCATTTTCTGCGTGTATCAAAATCCGTGCTGTTGAATCTGATGAAAATTGAGTCGATAAAATCCTCACTGAACGGCAGGTTTACAGCTGTGCTTCAGATCGGAGAACAGATTATCATTTCAAGAAAATACGTACCTGAGCTGAAAAAAGCTCTGAAAGGCGGAAATTTATGAATCTGAAAGAAATACTTTACAGGTCATTTATGATCTATTTTATTTTGGTCACCTGTATTACAGCAGGCATCATGATTCTTGGATTAGCTTTTGACCCGGATGCCAGATTTGGGTATGACGCATTTGCATCACCATTTATTTTTGCGGCTCTGGGAGTGATTCCGAATCTGCTCATGTATTCTTCAAAGGAGCTGTCAGACAAACAGATTATTTTGCGTAAAATCCTGCAATTTGCAGTGATTGAAGCGGAAGTCGTGGGTATGTGCATCATAAGTCCCGGAATCCCCACAGAAAAACCGGGCGTGATAACAGGCGTTATGATCAGTGTATTTGTGATATTTCTGTTTGCCAATTTTATCAGTATTATAAATAACTATTTTTCTGCAAAACAACTTACCAAAGAACTGATGCAGTTTCAGAAAAATATCAAGTAATGCCGGAGCTGTTCAATCCAAAAATTTGCAAGCCTTTTCAATTATAGCTATTGGATTGTCACTATTCATCATAGCTATGAAATCATCATAACTTATTTCCATTGTCCAAACTTTCGCAGAGCTATAGGGCAGTTCAATTATTTTTCTGTTTTCATAATCGAATTTCAGCAACGCATTTTGAAATATTATTCCGCTATTCTCTTTTCTATTGATATGTTCCATTATTTCAGTTCGGAATTTGGAATTATGGTAGGCTTTAATTAGAAAATTATAGGATTGTAGCATTTATCATCCTCTTTTCAATTTTTTGTATGCAGCTTCATTCCTTTAGCTCTTTTGTTTCACAACTTTGTAAAATACCATAAAAAGGTGTATTCATCAAAATTAATGCTGTTTCCATCATCATCCATTACGCTGATAAAGTCAATCCCATAGGAATATTTGTACTCAGCTCCAGGCTGAAAACTGCCTTTAGAAGGACGATTATGACATCTGCACAGATTCATTGTTTTCATTATTATACTCGATTCTCTTTTTCGGATTCAAAATTTCTTTCCATCAGTATCATGAAAAGGGATGATTATTCAGGAAAGATATTTCCAAATTGATTGATTGCTTTTTTGAATGCGTCCCATCCTGGTGGGAAAAGATCTTTGCCATCGCAGGAAACGGCAACATGATCCGTAATGATGCTGAGAGACCAACAAAATCTGAAATCAGGAAACCAGTACATGCCGGAATCATAGTGTTGCAAATGCCATTCTTCAATGTTTTGCTTTTCAAGTGTTTGACAGAACGCAGGTATATGATCCGTTATGTCAATATGATATTTTCTGTTTTTGTAAAATTTGTCTATATAATATCTTCCCTGTAATTCGGAAAGTATCAGATATTGATAATATCCGTTTATCAGAATATCTCGTTCTGTGTACTTGAATCCATATAGCATTTTTTATATCACCGCCAACTATTTCATTTTTAAAAATCCCTTTCCGTCAGTATCACGGAAAGGGATGATTATTATTCAGCGTAATTGATCAGTTCGTCTAGCATCTTGGGAAGTTCTGTGTCCATGTTTTCATCTGAGAACTGGCATGTCCCGACAGCTTTGTGTCCGCCGCCGCCGTATTTGAGCATCAGACTCCCGACATCAATTTTGGAAGTCCGGTTCAGGATGGAATAACCCACAGCCGCACTGCATCCCTTGCCGCCCTTGCCGTTGACGATCCAGGCGGAAATATTCTGCTCCGGATAGAGACTGTAAATTAAAAAGCGATTCCCGGAATAAATCGGCTCTACGCCTCGCAGATCCGTGATAATCACATCTTTTTCAATCCGTGTATGTGCTGTGACCATCTCTTTGAATTTTTCTGTCTGTTCATAATAGACCGCAATCCGTTCTTTGACATCAGGCAGATTGAGAATTTCTTCCGTTGTCATTGTCCGGCAGCAATCAATCAGCATTTCCATGAGCTGATAATTGGAAATTCTGAAATTGCGCCATCTTCCCAGACCTGTCCGGGGATCCATCAGAAAACCGATCAGAATCCAGCCTTCCGGATGCAGAATTTCCTCGCATGTGAGATTACCGCTGTCCACTTTGTCCACGGCAGTCATCATGTCATTATAATGGCTGAAACGTTCTTCACCGCCGTAGTATTCATAGATGATTCTGGCGCAGGAAGGTGTCAGCCGGCTTTCGCCTTTATATTTTCCTTCCAGTTGATTGCGTTCAAATTCGCTGGAATGGTGATCAAACCAGAGACCACAGCCCTCTACAAACGGGACATTGGCAAGGCAATCATTTTCATTGATTTCAATTAAGCCATCCTGCAAGTCTTTGGGATGTGCAAATTTCCAACAGTCTATTACACCGACATCTTTCAGCAAAGCCGCACAGGCAAGACCGTCAAAGTCAGAACGGGTCACAAGGCGCATAGCAACAACTCCTAACAAATATAATTTATAATTTATAAAAAAAATAAACAAATACTAATTTATTATAGCATAAAATTTCCGGAAAGTCAAGAACTTTTTTCCGGATTTTCAGAATGGATTTTTGCAGGGAGGATTTATCGGATTTGCATAAAAAACAATTAAAAATTTGTGCATGTATACAAAGTTTGGAGAAAAT
>CAMWJT010000068.1 GCA_947174625.1 uncultured Ruminococcus sp. | reverse complement strand
CTTCGCAAGTCATCCGAATTATGATGACGGTATCATTTTTGAACAATTAAAAGCACGGAAAATTTTTGTCCGGTACTGGAATAAGCCACGGATCAGTCAGTATATGCGAATTACAATCGGTACACCGGAGGAGATGGAGCAGTTCTTCACGGCATTGCAGGAGATCTTGCAGGAACTTGAGGTATTAAAAGCATGACACAGGCGGAAATAATCCAAAGACGGACAGAACAGCAGTCAGTGATTGCTCAAGAACTAAAACAGGACGGATTCACGGAAGAAAGTGCATCTATTTCCATGATTAAGGCAAATATCGGTGCAATCGGGACATCTTTGCCGTTTGCCATTCTGTTCCTATTTCTGTTCTGGATAATAACCAACATTTCCGGTCAGGAATTTATAAATTATATAAAAGATTTATTTGATGAAACAAGGTTGTTCGGTCTGCCAGTTGTGCTGGTGGGATTTGCCTCGATTCCGGTTCACGAGGGATTGCATGGGCTTGGCTGGCATCTGTTCTGCGGAAAAAAATGGAACAGCATTGAGTTCGGCATCATGAAAGAATTATTTACACCTTACTGTTATTGCGGAGAACCTCTCAAATTAAGTCAGTATTATATCGGCTTGTTATTTCCGTTTCTGATCCTGGGCTTGATTCCGTCCGTGTTAGGACTCGTCACAGGGAGCATTCCCTTGCTCCTGACGGGGATCTATAACATTTTTCTTGCCGGCGGTGATACCACAATTGCTTGTATTTTAGCAAAGTATATCCGGACAAATTCTGAAAAATCCGTAAAAATTCTGGATCATCCCAGTGAATGCGGATGCCGGGTATTTTTAAAATAATTAAAAAATAAATCAGGAGGTGTTTTCTATGCAGACGGCAACTGTAACCAGAATTTCAAAAGAAACAGAGATTACAATCACGATTTTGCCGGAAGATCAGAACATGGAAATTGCTACCGGGATCGGCTTTTTCGATCACATGCTGACAGCGTTATCAGTTCATAGCAGAATTCCCATGCAGATTTATGTCAAGGGTGATCTTCATGTTGATGCACATCACACCGTCGAAGATACCGGAATTGTTCTCGGACAAGCATTCGCAAAGGCGCTTGGCGATAAATCCGGAATTGTCCGTTATGGTTCGGCATATATCCCGATGGATGAAAGTCTTGCATTCTGTAGTTTGGACATCTGCAACCGGGCTTTTCTGGTGTTCAACGCTGAATTTACCAATCCCATGATTGGGGCATATGATACTTGTTTAACAGAAGAATTCATGCGTGCATTTGCATGCAATGCCGGGATCACGCTGCATTGTAATGTCCTGTATGGCAAGAACGATCATCACAAGACGGAAGCGCTCTACAAAGCCGTTGCGCATGCACTCCGGATTGCGACAGCTCCGACAACATCCGGTGAAGTATTTTCTACGAAAGGAGTGTTAGGGTAACATGATTGCAATTATTGATTATGGTGCTGGGAATATTTTCAGTGTCAAGAATGCGCTGGATTATCTGGGATTACAGAATCAATTGACGGACGATCCGGCATTGCTTGAAACAGCAGACAGGATCATCCTGCCCGGTGTAGGAGCGTTCCCGGCAGCAATGAAGATGCTGGCACAGAAGAATTTAATTCCAGTTCTTAAAGAACAGGCGCAGAAAAAGCCGTTACTGGGGATATGTCTTGGCATGCAGATGCTGTTGACAAAAAGTTATGAATTTGAGGAGTGCGCCGGACTGGATCTAATTCCGGGTGTTGTAGATAAAATTCCGGTACAAGATAAAATTATACCACATATGGGATGGAACGCACTGGAAGTCCAGAATCCCTGTAAATTACTGGAGAATCTCGGAAATTCGTCCTATGTCTATTTTGTACACTCCTATATGGCAACTTGTGAGAATCCGGTGAATCTTGCCGCTTGGGTGGATTACGACTGTCAAGTTCCGGCATTGATTACGGATCATAAATTTGTCTATGGTGCGCAGTTCCACCCGGAAAAGAGCGGAGAGACTGGCTTGCAGATTCTCCGGAATTTTGCTGAATTATAATTATCATAATTAATTAATAAATTTACGAAATAAAGGATTTTTGTTATGTTTATTTTACCTGCTATTGATATTAAAGACGGCAACTGCGTCCGGCTTGTGCGTGGCGATTTCGGTACAGCACACAAAGTTGCAGAAGATTACAGGAAAACAGCGCAGAGTTTCCAGGATGCCGGTGCAGAATGGATTCACATGGTGGATCTGGACGGTGCAAAGGATGCCAAGCCTGTGAATACAGAAATTTTTGTGGATGTCGCAAAGCATACCAGCTTAAAAGTGGAAGTCGGCGGCGGTATCCGGAATTTAGAGACAATTGAATTTTATTTGTCAAATGGGATTTCCAGAGTGATTCTGGGATCTGTTGCATTGAAAAATCCGGATCTGGTTGCACAGGCTGTCAAAGAATACGGCGAAAGGATCGCCGTGGGGATTGATGCCAAAAACGGTTTTGTTGCAGTAGAAGGTTGGCTGGATGCTTCTAGTGTGGATTATATCACGCTTGCACAGGAAATGGAAAAAATCGGTGTAAAGACGATTATTTTTACAGATATTTCTAAAGACGGCACGCTTTCCGGTGTCAATCAGGAACAGCTTAAAGCACTGCATGATGCTGTCAATTGCAATATCATTGCAAGCGGTGGTGTGCATACCATGCAGGATATTATTGCCTGTGCAGACATGAATCTGTATGGCACAATCTGCGGAAAATCCCTGTATCAAGGGACATTGGATCTGAAAGAAGCGATTGCTTATACAAGATTATAATCAATAAGCAAATAAATAAAGAGAGGATATTTTTATGCTCGCAAAGAGAATCATTCCTTGTCTGGATGTCCGTGACGGCAAAGTTGTCAAGGGTGTCAATTTCCAGGGCATCCGGGAAGTCGGCGATCCGGTGGCATGTGCTGAGGAATATAACAGACAGGGTGCAGATGAAATTGTATTTTATGATATTACGGCATCGCATGAAGGCAGAGGTGTGATGCTGGATGTGGTACGGGAGACGGCAAAGCGTGTGTTCGTGCCGTTGACGGTCGGCGGTGGTATCAAGACTGTGGATGACATCCGGGAGACACTCCGGGCAGGTGCGGACAAAGTTTCTGTCAATTCCCAGGCAGTACAAAATCCGGAGCTGATCCGGCAGGGTGCAGATATTTTCGGCAGTCAGTGTATCTGTGTCGGGATTGATGCCAAAAAAACAGCATCCGGCAACTGGACAGTGTTCATCAACGGCGGCAGAATTGACATGCAACTTGACTTACTGGATTGGGTGAAGCAGATCGAACAGCTTGGCGCAGGAGAGATCTGTCTGAATTCGATTGATACAGATGGTGTCAAAGGCGGATTTGACATCCCCATGTTGAAAGCGGTTGTCAATGCTGTCAATATTCCGGTGATTGCAAGCGGCGGTGCAGGAAAATTATCTGATTTCGCCGACGCATTCCAGGAAACGGATTGTTCTGCGGCGCTTGCGGCATCTCTGTTTCATTTTAAAGAACTGACAGTCCAGGAAGTCAAGGCAGACTGTCAGAAAAAAAATATCATTGTCCGGTCATGATATTACAGAGCGAATTTTTTCACAGAGATGCACTTGTTGTTGCGCCGGAACTGGTCGGCAAAATTCTTGTACGGAGACTTGATGCACATACAATCCTGCGTGAACGGATTTCAGAAACGGAAGTCTATCGAGGAGAAGAAGATAAAGCTTGTCATGCGTCAAAAGGCAAAACAAACCGGACGAAAATTCTCTATGGTGAAAGCGGTAAAATTTATGTCTATCTGTGTTATGGCATCCATTGGCTGATGAATCTTGTCACCGGTGAAGAAAATGATCCGCAATGTGTTCTGATCCGCTGCGGGGAAGTGCATAACGGTCCTGCCAAGCTGACAAAATATTTACAGATTGACGGCAGTTTTAACGATCAGAAAATTTACGGAAATTCTCATATCTGGTTAGAAGATGACGGTTTTCAGCCACAGATCCGGATTGCACCCAGGGTCGGCATTGATTATGCAGGGGATTACTGGAGCAAGATTGCATGGCGATATATCGCTGAAACACAGTAATTTTTGATTTGCGCAGAATTTTTAGTATTGATTAGTATTGACAAATTGGAAATAATATGTTATAATAGTAAAAATTTTTGGAAAGGAAAAGCCGCTGATTTTTTTCAGACGGCAGAAGTTCATGATGGATTATACAAGTGAGAATTTTACACGGAAAATAGAGCCGTTCCGTTGGGCATTTGATGGCGAAGTGCAATATACACTCTATCTGGAAATTGCAAACGGTTATTTGTCAGATCTGTTCCAGACAAGAGCAGAAGAAGGATTTCTCGGAAACGGCTACGATTGGGAAGCTTTGGCAGAAATTTTTCTGGCGGAAATTTATGAGGGCGAAGACGAAAGCTTTGAATTTGATTCCGAAGCAGATACATTTATTGTATATTCTGAAGACGGTGTATCTCTGTCCGATTTTGCGCTTGCCTTCCGGGAAGCCTGTGAAGACAGGGCGCTGATTGCGGATCTGTTTACCCGTGCGGAGCTGAGATAATATGGCAGATATAGTAATTGATTGGCAGGATCTTGACAGATATTTTGTCAAAAGTGACCTGATTCCGGCAATTGCTGTGGATGTCCACACAAAGCAGGTACTCATGCTTGCCTACATGAACCGGGAAAGTCTCCAAAAAACGCTGGAAACCGGTTATACCTGGTATTGGAGCAGATCCCGGCAGGAACTGTGGAACAAGGGCGCAACGAGCGGACATCTGCAAAAAGTGATCTCCATTTTTGCGGATTGTGATGATGATACGCTCCTGGTGCATGTGGAACAGACCGGGAATGCTTGTCATACAGGTTCTTACAGTTGTTTTTTTAAAGAAATTTATAATAATTCATAATTTTATTATTTTGAGTCACAAATGATTGTTTTTCTGAATAAAATAGAACCAGGATATATTTTTATTTAAATTATATCCTGCTATTCTGATAACAGGAGGACGATTCGCTATTATGAATTTTGATACATCATGTGCGCCGGATGAAATGGAACGCCGTCCTTGCAACCGGGATGCTGTGCCGATCAAGGTCAATCGTGTGTTTGACAGTTGCAGCGACAGGGAATGTATTGCTAATGTGCCGGTCATTCTGGACTGCGGCGAACTGCCATGCAATGTACAGCTTGTCAAGAGCAAGTGCGTCCGTGTGGCGGATGTCTGCATGAGAATTGAACCAGTGCCATTCAACAGGGGATTTTATAACATTGATCTGACGTTCACGTTCCGGGTGGAGCTGCTTGCCTATACGCATGCTTGCGAAAAGCCGCAGCTTCTGGAAGGGACTGTGTATGCAAGCAAGAGCAGTATTCTGTACGGCAGTGAATCGAATACACAGACATTTTACAGCAACGGAAGTAAGCTCGGCAAGACAGATGCTTGCTGTGAAGTGGTGAATCTGCCGTCAGCCAATGTGCAGGTTGTACCGCCGCTGGCATTGGAGACAAAAATCGGTACAGTGTGCCGGCAGTGTGAACCATGTCAGAATACGGATAATTTTCCGCCGACGATGCGGACGGTAATCATGACACTGGGGCTGTTCTCTGTCATTGAACTGACCAGACCCGTAACAATCATGGTGCCGACGTATGATTATACCATTCCGTCAAAAGAATGCAATGTTGATACAGAGACACCCTGTGCCGTCTTAGACCGGATGCGCTTCCCGACAGAAGAATTTTCACCGGTCATGCTCAGTGAAAACCGGAATCCAGGCAGTCCGAGTCCTGATTATAAACCGGACTGCAAATGTCATGCAAATTTTAATTTTAATTCGGGTTCTGATTCTGATTGTCATCTTGAGAAAGAACAGGATTGCAATCATCATGCAAAATGCTAAGAAAATTAATAAAATCAGAAGCACGGCAGGACGGCGCAGTAAGCCGTCCTGTTTTTATATAATAATATATTATAAAATATGATAAAATATCATAATGATGACAAAATATATTTTTATACAAAATTTCCAAAAAATTCTTGTATTATTCACAAAATTGTGTTATAATAAACCTGTTGTTATTTTTTTAATATTTTAATTTATTGGGGTGATTATTTTGGATCAGGGGTTACATGCAAAGAGAAACCTGAATGCAGAACAGGCGGAAAAACGTGTGCAGGAACTTACTGCACTATTAAGAAAATATGAGTATGAATATTATATGTTAGATCAGCCAAGTGTGGATGATTTCACTTATGATATGCTCATGCACGAACTGGCAGACCTGGAAACACAATACCCGGAATTACTCTCGCCACAGTCGCCGACGCAGAGAGTCGGCGGAAGTGCATCGAATGATTTCCGGAAAGTCAGCCATGCCGTCCAGATGCAGAGTTTGCAGGACGTGTTTGATCTGGAACAAGTCGACAGTTTTGTTGCACGCTGTCAAGAGGAATTCCCGGACGCTGTGTTCAGTGTAGAACCTAAAATTGATGGATTATCCGTCTCACTGGAGTATCATAATGGCAGATTTGAACTTGGTTCTACCAGAGGAGATGGCTTCATCGGTGAGGACGTGACAGCGAATCTCCGGACAATCCGGACAATTCCGTTAGTCCTGGACAATGCTCTGCCGTTGCTGGAAGTCCGTGGCGAAGTCTATATGCCAAGAGAACAGTTTCATGCACTTGTGAAAGAACAGGAGGAAACCGGCGGACAAACTTTCAAAAATCCCAGGAATGCGGCGGCAGGTTCTTTACGTCAGAAATATTCCAGTGTCACAGCCAAGCGAAAATTAGATATTTTTATTTTTAATCTGCAACGCTGTGACGGCAAAATTTTCACAGCTCATGAC
>CAMWJT010000067.1 GCA_947174625.1 uncultured Ruminococcus sp. | reverse complement strand
ATGAAAGTAAGACCTTCCGTAAAACCGATTTGCGAGAAGTGCAAGGTTATCAAGAGCAATTGAAAAGTCATGGTAATCTGTGAAAATCCCAAGCACAAACAGCGTCAGGGTTAAGATTTCCTGAGAGCATTGGAGGTGTAGTAAATAAATGGCAAGAATTTCAGGTGTTGACCTGCCGAAAGAAAAGAGAGTCGAAATTGGTCTGACTTATATTTATGGCATTGGTCGTACAACAGCATCCCAGATTCTGAAGCGTACCGGCATCAATCCCGACACCAGAGTCAAGGATCTGACAGAAAAAGATGTTGCAAAACTGCGTGATGATATTGATGCAAATGTCACAGTAGAAGGCGATCTGCGCCGGGAAGTGGCTCTGAATATCAAGAGATTGATTGAGATCGGCTGCTACAGAGGTGTTCGTCACAGAAAGGGTCTGCCCGTGAGAGGACAGCGTACCAAGACAAACGCAAGAACACGCAAGGGTCCGGCAAAGACGATTGCAAACAAGAAGAAGTAAGAAGTAATTAATTTAAGGAGGGCGAGTTCTTTTGGCTAAGAATGGTAAAAAAGTGACCACAATCCGCCGCCGCAGAGAGCGTAAGAATATTGAGTCCGGTGCTGTGCATATCCAGTCTACGTTTAATAATACAATTGTGACAATCACAGACACACAGGGCAATGCCATTTCATGGGCAAGCGCAGGCGGTCTGGGTTTCCGTGGCTCAAGAAAATCCACACCATTTGCAGCACAGACTGCTGCAGAAACAGCAGCAAAGGCTGCAATGGAACATGGTCTGAAGACCGTAGAAGTATATGTCAAAGGTCCGGGCAGCGGTCGTGAAGCGGCAATCCGTGCTTTGCAGACGGTTGGTCTGGAAGTCCGTATGATCAAAGACGTGACTCCCATTCCGCACAATGGCTGTCGTCCGCCCAAGAGAAGACGTGTCTGATCGAACAGGAGGTAGAGAACATGGCTGTGAATAAAGATCCGATTCTGAAAAGATGCAGATATTTGGGAATCAGTCCGGCAGTAATGGGCATTGACAAGAAGTCAAACCGTTTTGAAAAAGCCGGTCCGAACCGTAAGAAAGTTTCTGAATACGGCACCCAGCTCAAAGAAAAGCAGAAGCTCAAGTTCATCTATGGTGTGATGGAAAAGCCGTTCCGTCATTATTTTGAACTGGCAGAAAAAATGGAAGGCAAAGCCGGTGATAATTTAATCACGATTCTGGAATCCAGATTAGATAACGTCGCATTCCGGATGGGTCTGGCATGCACAAGACGTGAGGCAAGACAATTGGTCACACATGGACATTTTACAGTCAACGGCAAGAAAGTTGACATTCCGTCCTATCGTGTTTCTATGAATGATGAAATTGCGCTGTGTGATGGCAGCCGTACAAGTGCATTGTTCAAAGGCAATGACCAGACAGCAGGGATTCTGGAAAAAACAGGCAGCAGAACGATTCCGCTGTGGCTGGAATCCAGCAAAGACCGTTTCTCCGCAAAAGTAACAAGACTGCCGAATCCGTCAGATATTGACTATGAAGCAGAAACACACCTGATTGTCGAGCTGTACTCCAAGTAATTAATCAATAATTAATGCTTGCGGACGCTTCAGATTCACAAACAAAAGTAATAGGAGGGGTTACATGCTCGAAAGAATTGAAAAGCCGGAAATTGTTCCCGAAGATCTGAGACAGGACGGAAAGTATGGAAAATTCATCCTGTCGCCGCTGGAACGAGGCTATGGCACGACCCTTGGCAACAGCCTCAGACGGGTGCTGCTGTCTTCTATTCCGGGCGTAGCGGTCAATTTTGTCAAAATTGACGGCGTGCATCACGAACTTTCTACGATACCGGGTGTCAAAGAAGATGTGACAGAGATTATTCTGAGCCTGAAAGGGCTGACAGCGAAGCTTTACGGCGAAGGTCCGAAATCACTTCTGATTGATGCAGAGGGAGAGTGTGAAGTCACAGCAAGTGACATCAGCGCAGATGCGGAAGTTGTGATTCTCAATCCTGGGATGCACATTGCGACACTGGGAAAAGATGCAAAGCTGCATATGGAAATCACAATTGACAGAGGCAGGGGCTATGTTTCAGCAGAGCGGAATAAGCAGCAGGTGACAGACATGCCGATTGATGTCATTGCCGTAGACAGCATTTATACTCCTGTTTTAAAGGTGAACTATACCGTGGAGAATACACGGCTCGGACAGGTCACTGATTATGACAAGCTGACGATGGAAGTCTGGACGGATGGAACGATTTCAGCGAAAGAGGCTTTGTCACAGGCAGCCAATCTCCTCAACGAGCATCTGAAATTGTTTGTAGATTTATCTGACGAAACAGTGATTCCTGATGTTCTCGTAGAGAAAGATGACAGAGGCAAGGAGAAAATCCTTGAGATGACCATTGAGGAACTTGACTTGTCGGTACGTTCGTTCAATTGCCTGAAACGTGCTGGCATCAATACAGTAAGTGATTTGATTAACAAGTCCGAGGAAGAAATGATGAAAGTACGCAATCTTGGTAAGAAATCTTTTGATGAAGTGAAAGAAAAGCTCCAGTCACTGGGCTATGATCTGTCGTCAGAAGAAGATTGACTGCCGGAATGTGTCTGACAGATTTTAAGATAATTGGACAGTTTTGATTTTGGACTGTCTGATTTGCGAAAAGGAGTGAAGAACCAATGCCAGGTAGCAGAAAACTGGGCAGAACAACTGCACACAGAACCGCAATGCTCCGTGCGATGGTAACGTTCCTGCTGGAAAACGGGCAGGTAGAAACGACCGTTACAAGAGCCAAAGAAGTACGCAGTGTTGCTGAAAAGATGATTACACTGGGTAAAAACACAGACCTGCACAGCAAGCGTCAGGTGTATGCTTATATCACAAAAGAAGCCGTAGCGAAGAAGCTGTTTGACGAGATTTCTCCGAAATATGCAGAGCGCAAGGGCGGTTATACACAGATCATCAAGACAGGTCCTCGTCGTGGTGATGCCGCAGAGATGGCAATTATCAAGTTAGTTGATTAATTAATCAATTAATTAATTAATTAATAAAAAATAACTGCATGGCATGGAAATGCTGTGCAGTTTTTTGAGTTATGTTCTATGGATGAGGTGAAGGGAAGTCTGAACATGATAGAAAAAAAGAAATTATACCGAGATTTATTTGTGATTGTGCTTCCGATTGCATTCCAGAATCTGATGACTTCGCTGGTCTCGGCATCTGATGCGTTTATGCTGGGATTTTTGGATCAGGATGCTTTGTCGGCGTCTTCGCTTGCCGGACAGGTTGCATTTGTGCATTGTTTATTTTATAATGCGTTCGTCTATGGGTGTAATGTTCTGGCGGCGCAGTACTGGGGAAAGAAAGATCTTCGGACGGTCGAGCAAGTGCTTGCAATTACTATGCGCTATTCACTCCTGGTCGGGTTAGTATTTACGGTTCTGACGGGATTTCTGCCAGTACAGATCATGAAAATTTTCAGTGCAGAAGAAATGATTATTGCAGAGGGTGCGAAGTATCTCCGGACAGTTTCGCTGAGTTATGTATTGACAGGATTTTCACAGGCATATTTCGGGATTATGAAAATCTGTGACCGGGCAAAATTAAGTTCGCTGATCGGTTCATTTGCGGTGATTCTGAATATTATATTGAATTATTATTTTATTTTTATCGCAGAAATGGGGATTTCTGGTGCAGCACTGGCTACCGTCCTGGCAAAAATTTTTGAAGTGCTGTTTATTCTGGTTATCATGTTCCAGAAAAAATGTCCGGTATTCCGGCTGAGTGAGTTAGTATCTGTTAAAAATTCCGGGTTTGAGATTCTGCATCAGGATTACTGGAAGTACACCACACCGTTATTATTCAATCAGCTTGGATGGGGTTGCGGTGTCACCATGTATTCTGTGATTATGGGACATCTCGGATCTGACGCAACGGCGGCAAATTCGATTGCAAGCATTGTCCGGAGTATGACAGCAAGTCTCTGCTGGGGGATTGCCGGAGGTGTTGCGATTATCATCGGGGGGATGCTTGGCAGGAACGAACTGGAACAGGCAAAAAAAGCCGGCGGGAGTTTCGTCCGGTTTTCGATCTGGATCGGGATTGCATCCGGTTTTGTGATCCTGGCACTGACACCATTGGTATTATATCTTATGAATCTGAGTCCGCAGGCAGAAATTTATCTGAAATACATGCTGTATATGGCGAGTTATTATATTATCGGGAATTCGCTGAATTCGACAGTCATCACGGGTGTGTTCGCCGCCGGCGGAGATACAAAATTCGGAATGATTTGTGATATTATCACATTATGGGGCTTTGTCGTCCCTCTGGGGATGATTGGCGCATTCGTTCTGGATCTGCCCGTGATTGCTGTGGCATTTATTCTGACACTGGATGAATTTGTGAAACTCCCGGCGGTTTACAAGCATTATATGAAATACAGATGGGTTGTAAATTTAACTAAAAATGAGTTAGAAAAATGCTGAAATTTATGCAGATTTTTCCGTAATTTTTTCCTTGCTGAAACGTACTAACTAGAGAACTGCAAAATAATTTTAAAATGCAAGAAAATTCAGGGAGGACAAATTTATGGATCTGCAAGAAAATCAGCAAAATCAAACGCAAGTTAATGATTACAGTCAGTTATATGCAAGTAATCCTGACAATCTTCATTATTCTGGAAATCCGGAAAATTCCGGCAATTCTGGTAATCCCGGCAAGCCGGATTTCTCGTATCATTACCAGTATACCTCGAGACCGGCAAAGCCGTTCAGTCCGATTCCGTTATTGTTAATTGCAGGTGTATTATTCCTGTTTATGGGCGGTATTTTATTTCTGACCAGTACATGGGATATGCTTTCAGATGCTGCAAGAGCGATTAGTCTGCTGTCTGCGAGTCTGATTGCATTCGGTGTAAGCGTCCTGGCTGAAAAAGTCCTGAAACTCCCGAAAACTGGACTTGCGTTCTATATTCTGGGATGTATTTTTCTGCCGTTGGCACTGATCGGGATCGGCGCATTTCAATTATTTGGAGAATGGCTGTCTTTCTCCGGCAACGGATGCAATCTGCTAGGGGCAATGATCTTTGCAAGTATCGCCGGGACGACATTTCTGGGACAGAGAAATTACAAGCAAGCATTTCTGGCAGGGATTGCCCTGACAAGTCCGGCAATGACCTGGTTTTTCCTGATGGAATTTCTGGGGGAATTGTTATGCTCATCAAAATCCGCAAGCTATTTTGTGTTTCTGAGCATTGCTTTTTCCGGTTATGCGATTTTGGCAACACTGTTTGCGAAATTTTATCGTAAAACACATGACAGGAGTGACCTGCTTGCGAAAGTCATGCCGGCTTGTCTCTATCTGACAAATCTTATTTCAATTGTATTTCTGATATTTTCAGGAGATTTTTCAGGGATCAGCATTGCTTTTTCTTTGACTGCTTTTTCTTTGATTCTGTTTGTATTATTCTGGAATTCGGATTTTATTTCCGGAAAATTCCACACTGGAATTTTTGGCGCATGTCTTGCATTGTATCTCGCAATTGATACAATTCTGGATACCTGGTTTATTCATAAAAGTACAGGTTTTGTTAATATTAATTTTATTTTTGGATATATGGCAATCATTCTGTTGGCATTCCATAAAATCCCGAAATTAAGACCGGAATTGACAGAAACATTCAGCAAGGCAGGCGCAGTTATCAGCATTCCGTTTTTTCTATCTGCGATATTCTATCATCTGAGCGAAAATTATGAGATTCTGCTAGTTTATATTTTAGTTGCCATCGGATTTGTATTATATCAGAAATGCGGTTACAAGCTGACAGAGAACAGAATATATTTTGTCTTAGAATGTGGGATTCTGTTTTTTGCGGCAATATCTTCTGAACAGCATCAAAGGGCATCTTTCTTGCTGATATGCAGTGCGCTTGTTTTGCTGATACAGGCATTTTTGCGAAAAAATACTGGTTCTCTGGTGCTTGCGATTGCTTCCAGTGCCGGAATGATCCTGTCTGGTTATGCGCATCCGGAAATCACAATTTTATTCCTGGGTGCAGGATTATTAATAATCAGTGCAGTCTATGCACACAGGACACAGAGGGAACTTCTGGAAATCTGCTGTTCCTGGACGGGAATCGCCTTGCTGATGCCGGCAAGTATGAAGTTATGTGCTCTTTGGATGGTATCTTCTACAGCATCTGTCGTCAGCATGGTGATTCTGGTAATGTGTTATCTTCTGGAAATTTTTGCATTTCCGGGACATGCGAGATCTCAGAAAATGAAATCTTATCATGAAGCCGTATCGCTTGTCATTTCTTTTATCGTATTTTTTTCATATCTGGAAACACATAGAATTACGGAGACCGGGACAGGGATTTTGCTTTGCATCAGCTTGTTGATTTTTTCCGCAGGACTTCTCAGAAGAACTTCCAATGCTTGGGCAATCCCACAATTGGTAATGTTGTATTTCACATACTCACATCTGATAGAATCTTTGACGGATTCCAAAGTCATTCTGGTGATCAGTGATCTGGGATTATTATTGCTTTATATGGCAATGGGCAGAATTATCCTGCCGGACGGATTTTACAGATCAGATGCGTCGGACATCCGGATTGACTGGGCATTGCTTGCCGGGATTTTTCCGATTATCGGGATTGCTCAGATAATTGACTGGCATCCTGCAATTGTGATCTGTCTGTTACTGGCAATTTATTCTGTATTATATATTCAGCGAGTGAAGAATGGCAGAATTCCGGCAGTCATGGCATCCGGATTTGCATGTCTGGCATTTTTCTTCCATAATATTGAAGATCCATTCGGGATGATGGCATTATTTTCCGGGGAAAATAATCAGATTCCGGACGTACTGGGGATTTTACTGCCGGTGCATCTGTTTATCCTGTCGTTGCTCTGGAT
>CAMWJT010000066.1 GCA_947174625.1 uncultured Ruminococcus sp. | reverse complement strand
AATTTATGGTATAATTCAGACATGGTTTTTCAGCAAAGCCAAATATGTTATTAAAATTCAAATGAAGTCAAGGAGAGGAAAAAATTATGTTTTGGACAAATATCATGAAAAGTCTGGGAAAAATTGCCGTCGGTCTTGGTGTGATTGTTTCTGTGATCCTGGGAATTGTTGCCGGAAAAAATGCAGATAGTGCACTGATCAGTCTTCTGATCATTGTTGCAGGAGCTGTCATCTCTTTTATCAGTGTGTCCGGGATTATGATGATCTGTGAAATCAGTCAGAATACGGCAGAGATCAAAAAAATGCTTTCGTCTCAGAATGCTCATGCCAATGATTAAAAATTGCGACAGGAAAGAAAACCAATAGAAAGAATACGCAAATGTCCCGGCATAATAATATCAGATTTTGTCCACATAGTTTCTGTGTGGACAATTTTTATATTGACATTCGGATTCAAAAATGTTAAAATAAAAATAGACAAATTCAGAACAGGGGGGAAGCTTATATGCAGAACTATTTAAAAAAATGTGCGGTATGGATTGCCTTGTGTCTGGCAGGTGTGCAGTCTATCTGCATGCCAGTACAGGCAGAGCCGGCGAATGATACAGAATCTATTGATTTACCGGATTTTTCGTATCTGGGCGCAACGGAAACTTTGAGTGCGAAAGAAACACAGCAGATTGCAACGGATATTTATCAGGGAATTGCCAGTCATGAGGACGGAATTATCATTGATATTGGCACGAAAAATTATAGTTTAGATAAAATCCAGGAAGTTTTAAAAATTTACAGGACTGTTATTTCTACCTGGGATATTGGAATTCTCACTTCCCGTCTGACGGTGACTTATCAGGTATCAAATACTGGGCTGATCAGAATCAAGCCGAATTATCTGGAAGATGAGAATCATTATACAGAAACCTATCAGAATCTGATGCGAAAAATAGATGAGATTATCTCCGGTGTAGATGCTACCTGGTCGGATGCCGAAAAAGCTTTGTATCTGCATGATTATCTGGCTGTCAATTATGATTATGAGTATACGGATTACACAGATCCTGTAAATACGGAATTGAAACACACCGCTTATGGTATGCTGGAAAAAAATGCTGCTGTCTGTGAGGGCTATGCCTGGTTATATAATATTTTATTACAGCGTGTGGGTGTAACATCTGCAATGGTGGAAAGTCAGGCACTTTCTCACGCATGGAATCTGTTATATATCGATCATGCCTGGTATCATGTAGATGTGACCTGGGATGATGTCTATTATCAGCATGCCGGACTTGTCTATCATAAGAATTTTTTGAAATCCAATGAAGCATTAACAGAAAATAGTCATGATTCTGATGACTGGGTATTGACAACGGGGCAGTCTGTTTTTGCACTGCCGGTTTCTGATTTTTATCATAACGGTTTCTGGAATCATTGTAATTCTGCGATTTCTCGTTATCAGAATCAATGGTTTGTGATTCATTGCGACGCAGACCAGAACGAAACAACTGCTTGGTTTGATTTATGTAATTTTGATGCGGAGACAGGGAATGCAGAAATCACGCATATCAATTCCCTGGATGCAAAATGGGCGAGATGGTATGTATTTGACAAAGAAAATTATTATTATGCAGGAACTTATATTACACCTGTTGTAGTAAATGATATTTTGTATTATACAACACCAACAGATGTTTTTGCATGGAAAGACGGCGGTGTACAATGGCTGTTCGGTCTGGATGAAAAACAGAAGCAAGAAGGCTATATTTACGGCATGTATGCAAAGGGAAATCAATTATATTATCAGGTTTCTATTTCTGCTACAGATGAACCGGAATTATACAGCTATGAATTATGGGAAAAAGAACCGGAAGAAATCTCCTGTATTGCAAGCACAAGCATAACAACAACTACTAGCACTACAGCAAGCACAAGTACAACTATTACCACTACCAGTACAACAACAAATACAAGCACAACTGCTACCACTACTAGTACGACAGCAAGCACTACCACTACCAGCACTACAGCAAGCACAAGTACAACAACTACTACCAGTACGACAACAAGCACAACAACTACTAGCACAGCATGCACAACAACAACTGCCGAATCAATTTCTACCATTCTTTATGGCGATATTGACAATGACGGCACGCTTTCTGTACAAGATTTAATCTTATTAAGAAAATACTTACTATGCCAAACTTCTTTTACAAAAGAGCAGTTCTTACATGCAGATGTTTTGCAAGACCAGATTGTGAATATCTATGATTTTGTAATCTTGAAAAAAATGCTTTTAGAATCGCAAAAATAAGAGCAATCCGTCAGAAAAGTCCCTGTTCTCATCACGAGAACAGGGACAAATTTATGTTAAATTATCTCCTGCGCTTCAACCCAACCAAGCGCCTTGCGTTTTTCCTTCATGTCAGCAATGATTTTTTCTGCCAGTGCAACTGGATCTGTATCTACATTCATGGTAGAACCGAGCAGTTCCTTTGTGCCGTATTTCATAAATTCAATGACATTCTTAGAACCATAAATCTGTGCTTCCACACAATGATAAGAACTGATTCCGTTTAACCGGAAGCCAAGTGCCGCATCAATCCCCTTTTCATTGCCCCATTCGGGAGATGAAAACGCAAACGGCAGTTCATAGAGATTTTTTCCCAGAACGTTAGCAATCCCTGCAAAAATACCACTGGAACGAGTATTGTCGATACATTCTCCCACATGCCATACAGGCGGTAGATCTGGTGCAAGGAAGTTACGCAGACTTTCCCCTGCCTTTTCTCTTCCGGAAACGGCACAGTAGCCGAGCTTCATCAATGGGAATGATGCACAGCCGTTGGAAATAATCAGTACATTGTGTTTCAGAAGTGTGTCTGCCACATCTACAATGCACTTCTCATACAGGACTTTGGGATTATTACAGCCGACCATATTGACAATGCCGAGAATCTGCCCATTTTTGATTGCCTCTGCAAGCGGCTGCATACTGCCGAATCTTCTATGGATATATTCCACGGAAAAACCGACTTCGGCTTCTACTTCGTATGGCGGAATATAAACCGGAATCCCTTTTCTGTTTTCAAAACTTGCAATGGCACGTCTGACAATTTTTTCAGCCAGTATCTTTGTTTCCCCGATATTAGAATGATGATGGTCATATTCAAACCGTTCCGCACCGGGCAGTCTTGCTGATTCACTTGTCGTGACGACAACTGTCTGAAAACATTTTGCAACTTCCATGATGGACGGAAAAACGTCCTGTACATCCGCAACCCATAAATCCAATGCACCTGTTCCAAGGACAAGTTCTGCCGAGACAGCATTTGATAACGGAATTACGCCGTTATAACGATACATCGCAGAGAGTCCGGAACAGCAGATTCCATAAAATTGAATGCCCTTTGCACCTTTGGATCTGGCAAGTTCTAACAGATCTTCACGCTTGCCGGCTTCCACGATCTGACTGACAAGCAATGGCAGATGTCCATGTACTGCGATATTTACATAGCCTTTTTTCAATGCACCGATATTGACTTTGGAAGTAACTCTGTCACCGACACCAAACAGGCAGTCCGTTGCAATGGATGCACCAACAACACCCGAAAATGTAAAGGCAAGTCCGCATCTCAGAAACTGTTGCATGATGGATTTCCAGTCGCCATCTGTTGCACAGCCTGATTTGTGATAAGCTTCAAATACTTCATGATAAGCACTGATAGGAAGTATATCCAGATTTTTCCAGGTTTCCTGACGTTCCGGGACGGCACAGGCGGAAATTGTCTGATATTCTCCCGGAACGGTTCTTGACAAATCTGCAAGAAGCACATCCGCAAGATCTCTGGCAACGTCTTTCAGTTCTCTGTTTTTCTGTTCTATCCCGAAAGCTTCCGCAGTACTCCGGATTTTCTGCTCTCCGAGAATCGGAACATCCAGTTTGCCTTCTGCCGCATATTTCAATGCCAGCATCACTTCTCTTGCATGCATTCCATGCTGTGCCGTACCTGCCGCCGCAGAACGCAATAAATTTCTTGCGACGATCAGATCCGCATCCGCACCGCAGATGCCTTTAGGGGATTTCTGGGTAATTCTACAGGGTCCCATATTACAGATTTTACAGCAGATACCTGCCAGTCCGAAATTACACTGTGGTTTCTGTTGATCGAACCTGTCAAATGCGGTATCAATGCCGAGCTGTTCCATCCGGAGTAGCATTTCTCTTACCGCAGGATCGGGGGTCTGTTCGATAACATCCTGCTTGGACGGGAATGTCTTACGATACTCGCTGACGGCATTCATGTAATCCTTGATAAATGCCTGCGGATCGTCATCATTATCCTGTTCTCCGCCGTGATGGGATGCTTTCAGAGTCACAACCGGGATGCCGTGTTCATCAAATCCAATCAGATTTCTGTGAGAATGGATCTGTGAAATTGTCTCATCATGCTGTTCATGATGCTCATGATTATGCTTATGTTCGCTCATAATTTTCAATTTCTCCTTAAATTAAATATAAATTAAAATTAAATTACATATTCGATATATTCTTCTGTTTTTAGATTGAATAATTCAAAAATTTTATCTCTCACATAGAGAAAATTCCGGCTTGTCCTGTTCCGGTAATTCCCAAGCGGAACTTTTACAATACTCTTGATTCTTCCGGGATTCGCCATCATAATGACAATCCGGTCTGCTAAAAAAACTGCTTCTTCAATATCATGCGTTACAAAAATAATCGTCTTTTTCTGTTCTCTCGAAATTTTCAAAATATCATCCTGTAACTTCATTCTCGTGATCGCATCCAGTGCGCCGAATGGTTCATCCATAAAAATAATATCCGGATCGACTGCCAATCCCCTGGCGATTGCCACACGCTGTTGCTGACCACCTGACAATTGCCGGGGATGCCGTTTTTCAAAGCCTTTCAGTCCCACAAGTTCAATATATTCCTCAGCAATTTTTTGCCGTTCTTCTTTGGGGATTTTTTTGGATTCTAAGCCCAGCTCCACATTTTTTAAAACATTTCTCCAGGGAAGTAATCCATAATTCTGAAAAATCGTGATATTTTTCTCTGACGGCTCTTTGACTTCATTTCCGTCAATCTTCACGCTCCCACTGTTGACAGTCTCAAATCCTGCAAGCGCATTCAGAAGCGTACTTTTTCCGCATCCTGACGGACCTAAAAGACAGATAAATTCTCCTTTTTCAATGTCAAGTGAAACATCATCAAGAACGATTGTTTCAGATCCGTTCTGGATATATTTCTTGCAGGCATTTTTTACTTCAATATATGCCATATTTACTGCCCACCCCATGCTTTCATGATCTTATTTTCTGCTAATTTCAGTAAACCGTCAAGGATAATCCCGATCACACCAATCACAACAATCGTAGCAAGCAGAATATCCGCACGGATATTATTTCTGGCATCAATGATCTGATAGCCCAGTCCGGACTGCGCTCCCACCATTTCACCGGCAACAAGAAAGATCCAGGATGTGCCGATTGCAAGATGGATACCGCTTGCAATTTGCGGAAATGCCGCCGGTAGAATCACCTTCCAGGTAAGCTGTGGCTGTCTGATCCCGAAACTTCTGGCAACTTTAAAATAAATCGGATCGACACTTGCCACAGCCGAGACAGTCGATAGAAAAACAGGGAAAAATGCGGCAATAAAAATAATCACAATTGCCGGAATATCGCCAATCCCGAAAAGCAATACAATAAACGGCATCCAGGCAGTCGGCGAAATCGGACGGAGTAACTGTACTGCCGGATTGACATACTGGAACACTGCCGGGAGTCTGCCGAGAATCAGTCCCAGAATCACGGCAACTGTCACAGATGTAACATACCCCGTTACAAAACGATACATACTTGTTTTGATATTTTCAAAAAGTGAGCCGTTCCGGATCATTTCTCCCAGTGCAAGCAATGACTGGTATGGTGACGGAAACAGTGCATCACTATAATTACTGCATGTATAGGCTAACTGCCAGATGCCGATCAATATAGCAATGGATATTACGATATTTTTAAAAGCTACTATTTTTTTCATTTTAATACTCCAATAATTTAAATAATTTAAAATTAATCAAGATTATTTATCACAAATTCGCTGTATGCAGGCGGATTGTCAGAAAGTCCGTAGCTCTTTACTTTTTCTGTCAAGCTATTGTAAGTATCTTCTGTTATGTCAAGATCCTGATAAGAAATCCACTGGAGTGACGTCGCAAGCACTTCTTCGCTCTGGCTGAAATATTGCTTTGCCGTTGTCATTGCCGTTTCTGCATCCAGTGCATTGCCTGCCTTTTTATAATTTTCAACGAATTGTTTTGCATCCTCCGGACGATTTTCAATAAACTGATCTGTCAATACAAGTCCACAGCAAATAGAATCCTCCCAGAGTTCTTCTGATGTATACAACACTTTTCCTGCATCAATCGACACACCCATTGCGCCGAACGGTTCTGCGACACAGTAACCGTCAATCTGTCCGCTGGCAAGTGCTGACGGCATTTCTGTCGGTGCAAGTTCTGTGATCGTAATATCATCCGTTGTCAGTCCGCCTTTTGCGAGTGTTTCATGCAAAAGAATATTGTGTGATGATTGTCTGTGCGGAATTGCAAAAGTCTTGCCTTTCAGATCAGAAGCAGAATTAATCGCATTGGATACGACGATAACATTTCCGTCATGATGACCCAGGGCAACAGCCTTGATCCCAACACCTTCCTGCCTGGATTTCATTGCAAGTTCCATCAGAACCGAAGCGCCGTCCACTCTTCCGCTGTTGAGTGCGTCAAGCAGTTCCGACCATGCACCAAATTTTACAAGTTCTATTTTTGTTCCGGTTTCATTTTCCAGTTCCTGCGCCTCTTCCAGTACCGCAAGTGAATGTGTAATCGGGAGATAAGCAATTTTTATAGTATTTTTAGAATCTTCAGAATTTTCAGTATTTTTGATACCACAGCCACTCAGCAAGCCCATTGCGAGAATTCCGGCAAATATCCGGGATGTTAATTTTTTTTGCATGAGGATACACCCTTTCTTTTGTTTGTATTCCTATATGA
>CAMWJT010000065.1 GCA_947174625.1 uncultured Ruminococcus sp. | reverse complement strand
AATTTATTCATCTTTTGTCTGGTTTCACAAAATCCGGGTACAGATTCTGGTCAGAACAGCAATAGACTTTTCAGAAAATATATGCTAAAATAATAGATAATTTAATTTATATTATATTATTATATTTATAATTAGGAGCGTGATTTTTATTTATGTTCAAAGCGACTGAAAGAATCTGTGAAGTATTTGATGAACATGATTTGAAATACAGGACAGATGAAAGTGATAACCGCAGTGTTGTCATTGCAGGCATAGGAACGGAGCTGACGCAATTTCAACTTTTATTTATTTCCAGTGATGATGACAATGACGTAGCGATGCGTATTTACAATTTTGTTTCTTTTAAAGAAGAAAAACTCGCAAGAATAGTGAATCTTGCCAACCAGCTCAACAATGAATTTCGTTATCTGAAATTTGTCGTGGATAATGACAATAGTGTCACCCTGGCATATGATTTTCCGGTTACATGCGAAGACCCCGGCATAATTGCATTGGAAATGCTTTCCAAAATCATGAACTTTGCAGATGAAATTTATGAAAAATTCATGAAAGAACTCTGGTCATAATATCGCTATATATTGCAAAACAAAACCAAAAATTAAAATCAGCTCTCTTACGCTAGGAGTGCTGATTTTGATATAGCGTGTTTTCAGAAAATTATGCTAAAATAATAGATAATTTAATTTATAATTTATAAATTTATAATTAGGAGCGTGATTTTATGTTCAAAGCAATCAAAGCAATCTGTAAAGTATTTGACGAAAACGATATAAAGTATGTTACTGAGACGGATGAAGACAGCAGTACTGTCATTACAGGCATTGCTTCTGAGCTGACGAAATTCAATGTCTTATTTATTTCTGAAAGTGATGATAATGATGTCGCAATGCGTGTCTATGATTTTATTTCTTTTAAACCCAAAAAGCTTACAAATGTACTAAAACTGATCAATCGTTTCAACAATGAATACCGCTATGTGAGATTCAGTGTGGACGAAGACAACACTGTTAGCTTGAGTTATGACTTCATGATGTCCTGCAAAGATCCCGGTGAAACAGCATTGGAAATATTTTTGAGATTATACCAGGGAGCAGACGAATTTTATGAACAGTTGATGAAAATCATCCGATGATTATTTATTTTTACATTTTTTTCAGAAGCATCTATCATCTACAAGAGGTGCTTCGTTTTATTTTTATTCCAGCATACAAGACTGGAAATATTTTTTAATTTTTCCAAAATTTTTAATTTGTTCATAATTTTTGTGAAAAGTGCTGTAAAATTAACCCATAATTTCTACTAAAAAACGGTGGATTTTTTTTTCAGAATATGTTATAATAAAAATACGCTCCGGCAGGAATTATTTTTGATCCCAAAAAATGATTCCGGATTTTTTTCAGATCCGGTGTTCCTGTACGGAAAAATCTAATTTGGAGGTAATAGACCAATGAGCAAGAAATATGTTTATCAGTTCACTGAGGGCAACGCTGACATGCGGGAACTCCTCGGCGGCAAGGGTGCAAACCTGGCAGAGATGACAAATCTCGGTATCCCTGTACCACAGGGCTTCACAATCACCACTGAGGCTTGCACACAGTATTATGAAGACGGCGGTATCAGCGACGAAATCATGGCTGAAATCGAAGAAAACATTGTCAAAATGGAAGAAAGAATTGGCAAGAAATTCGGCGACAAGGAAAATCCGCTTCTTGTTTCCGTTCGTTCCGGTGCAAGAGCTTCCATGCCTGGCATGATGGATACCATCCTGAACCTCGGTCTGAATGAAGACGTTGTCAACTACATGGCTGAAAAGTCCAACAACCCCAGATGGGCTTGGGACTGCTACAGAAGATTCATCCAGATGTATTCTGATGTTGTTATGGAAGTCGGCAAAAAATATTTTGAACAGCTCATCGACGAAATGAAAGAAAAGAAGGGTGTGACGCAGGACGTAGAACTCACTGCGGACGACCTGAAGGAACTCGCTGGACAGTTCAAGGCTGAATACAAGGAAAAAATCGGCGAAGACTTCCCGGCTGATCCGAAAGAACAGCTCATGGGCGCAATCAAGGCTGTATTCCGCAGCTGGGACAACCCCAGAGCAAATGTGTACAGACGTGACAATGACATCCCGTTCTCCTGGGGTACTGCTGTCAACGTACAGGCAATGGCATTCGGTAATATGGGCGACGACTGCGGTACTGGTGTAGCATTCACCCGTGACCCTGCAACAGGCGAAAAGAAGCTTATGGGCGAATTCCTGACCAATGCACAGGGCGAAGACGTAGTAGCAGGTGTTCGCACACCGATGCCGATTGCACAGATGGCTGAAAAATTCCCGGCTGCATTTGAAAAATTCCAGAATGTTTGTCAGACACTGGAAAATCACTACAGAGACATGCAGGACATGGAATTCACCGTAGAACACGGCGAATTATTCATGCTCCAGACCAGAAACGGCAAGAGAACTGCTCAGGCTGCTCTCAAGATCGCTTGTGATCTCGTTGACGAAGGCATGCGTTCCGAAGAAGAAGCAGTGGCTATGATTGATCCGAGAAACCTCGACACACTGCTCCATCCGCAGTTCGATACAGCAGAACTCAAAAAAGCACAGGCAATCGGCAAGGGTCTCGGTGCATCTCCCGGCGCAGCATGCGGCAAGATCGTATTCACTGCTGATGATGCTGTAGAATGGGCAGAAAAAGGCGAGAAAGTCGTTCTGGTTCGTCTGGAAACATCCCCTGAGGACATCACAGGTATGAAGTCCGCACAGGGCATCCTGACCGTCCGTGGCGGTATGACATCTCACGCTGCCGTTGTTGCACGTGGCATGGGTACATGCTGTGTATCTGGCTGTGGCGACATCAAGATGGACGAAGAAAACAAGCAGTTCACACTTGCAGGCAAGACATTCCATGAAGGTGATGCCATCTCTATTGACGGCACAACTGGTAACATCTATGACGGCATCATCCCGACAGTAGATGCACAGATCGCCGGCGAATTTGAGCGCATCATGAACTGGGCTGACAAGTACAGAGTACTGAAAGTCCGTACCAACGCTGACACACCTGCTGACGCTAAGAAAGCAAGAGAACTCGGCGCAGAGGGTATCGGTCTCTGCCGTACAGAGCATATGTTCTTTGAAGAATCCAGAATCGCTGCATTCCGTGAGATGATCTGCGCTGATACTGTAGAAGAACGTGAAGTCGCACTGGAGAAAATTCTCCCGATGCAGCAGGCAGACTTTGAGGCACTCTATGAGGCACTCGAAGGCAATCCTGTTACCATCCGTTTCCTGGATCCGCCTCTGCATGAATTCGTTCCGACAGAAGAAGAAGACATCCAGAAACTGGCTGACGCACAGGGCAAATCCGTGGAAACCATCAAGGCAATCATTGCATCTCTGCATGAATTCAATCCGATGATGGGTCACCGTGGCTGTCGTCTGGCTGTCACATATCCGGAAATTGCAAAGATGCAGACAAGAGCTGTCATCCGTGCAGCAATCAACGTACAGAAAAACCATCCGGACTGGAACGTTGTACCGGAAATCATGATTCCGCTGGTAGGCGAAATCAAAGAGCTGAAGTTCGTCAAGAAAGCCGTTGTTGAGACAGCAGATGCTGAAATCGCAGCAGCAGGTGCAGAACTCAAGTATGAAGTCGGCACAATGATCGAGATTCCGAGAGCTGCTCTGACAGCTGACGAAATCGCAAAAGAAGCTGAATTCTTCTGCTTCGGTACAAATGACCTGACACAGATGACCTACGGTTTCTCCCGTGATGATGCAGGCAAGTTCCTGAAAGATTACTATGAAAAGAAGATCTTCGAGAACGATCCGTTTGCAAAGCTCGACCAGACAGGTGTGGGCAAGCTGATGGAAATGGCTGTCAAGATGGGCAAGGAAGTTCGTCCGGAAATGCACCTTGGTATCTGCGGCGAACACGGCGGCGACCCGACATCTGTAGAGTTCTGCCACAAGATCGGTCTGAGCTATGTATCCTGCTCTCCGTTCCGTGTACCGATCGCAAGACTGGCTGCTGCACAGGCTGCAATCAATAACAAGTAATTTATAAATCATTTTTCAAGACTGCAAAAATTGATTCTGCAATCTGCACCGTTCAGAATCCGGACAGCTCCGGGCATCACAAGCCGGACAAGCGCCGGGATTCCGGATAATACTACTCTGAAACAATGCTCTTGCAGTCATACTGAAAAATAATTGATAATTATCTGGTAAATAAAAAAATATAAATACCTGTATCATAGTCAATGCTATGATACAGGTATTTTTGCAGAATTTTTTCAAAAAACAAGTTTTATTGCCCAGACGGTTGACAAATTCTGTTTTTTGGTATATAATTAAATTAGAAATTTTCCAGAAAGGATGAATGAACATGGGTTTGACACTCACAGAAAAAATTTTAAAAGCACATGTCGTTGACGGCGAATTCGTCAAAGGACAAGAGATCGGTATCCGGATCGATCAGACATTAACGCAGGATGCTACCGGAACTATGGCATATCTGGAATTTGAAGCAATGGGCGTGCCACGTGTCCGCACAGAACGCAGTGTTGCTTATATCGATCACAATACGCTCCAGAACGGCTTTGAGAATGCGGATGATCATCGCTTTATCGGCTCTGTTGCCAAAAAGCATGGGATCTATTTCTCCAGACCCGGCAACGGGATCTGTCATCAGGTTCACCTGGAGCGTTTCGGCATCCCCGGCAAGACACTGATCGGTTCGGACAGTCATACACCAACCGGCGGCGGTATTGGCATGATTGCAATCGGCGCAGGCGGTCTGGATGTCGCTGTTGCTATGGGTGGCGGTGCGTATTATATTACATACCCCAGGATCGTCAAAGTCAATCTGACTGGTAAACTCTCTCCCTGGGTTGCCGCAAAAGACGTGATCCTGGAAGTCCTCAAAAGATTGTCCGTTAAGGGCGGTGTCGGCAAAGTAATCGAATACTGCGGCGAGGGCGTAAAGACACTTTCCGTCCCGGAACGTGCAACCATCACGAACATGGGCGCTGAACTCGGTGCGACGACTTCTATTTTCCCGTCTGACGAAATTACAAAGCAATTCCTGGAAGCACAGGGCAGAGGCGAAGTCTGGACAGAACAGAAAGCAGATGATGATGCTGTCTATGACGAAGTTGTTGAAATCAATCTGTCCGAACTCGTGCCATTGGCAGCATGTCCGCATTCTCCGGACAATGTCAAGAGCGTTGCAGAAATCGGCAAATTAAAAATTGATCAGGTTTGCATTGGTTCCTGTACCAATTCTTCTTTGTTGGACATGATGAAAGTGGCGCACATCCTCAAAGGCAAGACCGTACATCCGGACGTGTCTCTTGCCATTGCGCCCGGTTCTAAGCAAGTCCTGAATATGATGGCTGATATGGGCTTATTATCCATCATGATTGATGCCGGCGCAAGAATCCTGGAGAGTGCCTGTGGTCCTTGTATCGGCATGGGACAATCCCCCAACTCTGCCGGGATCTCTCTGAGAACATTCAACCGGAACTTCCTGGGACGTTCCGGGACAAAGGACGGACAAATTTATCTGGTATCGCCGGAACTCGCAGCAATCTCTGCTGTGACGGGTTATCTGACAGACCCCAGAGAAATCGGCGATATGCCAGATTTTGTACTGCCTGAAAAATTCACAGTCCATGACAATATGATTGCACTCCCGGCATCCGAGGAAGAAGCTGACAGCGTAGAGATTCTGAGAGGACCCAATATTAAACCTTATCCGGAGACTGCGCCCCTGGAGGATTCCATCACAGCGCCGGTATCACTCAAAGTCGAGGATAATATCACAACGGATCATATCATGCCGGCTGGTGCAAAAATCCTGCCGTTACGGTCTAATATCCCGGCAATCTCTCAGCATTGCTTCACTGTCTGCGATGAGACATTCCCGGCAAGAGCGAAAGAACTCGGCAAGAGCATCATTGTGGGCGGTTCTAACTACGGACAAGGTTCTTCCAGAGAACATGCCGCACTGGCACCATTATATCTGGGCATCAAAGCTGTACTTGTGAAATCCTTTGCAAGAATTCACCGTGCAAATCTGGTCAATGCCGGCATTCTGCCGTTGACGTTCGTGAACGAATCCGATTATGACACGATCTCCCAGGGCGATGTACTCGAACTGGCGGACATCCGTGCGAAGATCCAGAACGGCGAAACAGAATTCACGATCCTGAACAAGACAACCGGCAAAGAAATCCCGGTACTCTGCGAGATGACCGGCAGAACAAAAGATATTATGCTTGCCGGCGGACTGCTGGATTATACCCGTGAGAATTTAAAATAAACTTTAAATTTTAAATTTCTAAATTTTATGAATTTCCTGCAAATCAAATTTCAGAATGACAGATTATTCCAGGAGTTTGCAAATCAGAATCTGCAAAAAAATCTGCAAATGTACTCAGAATTATTTGATGGTGGTTATGCAGATCCTGTGCAGAGAACAGAAAAATTCGTCCTGCAAGATCATATTCTGAAATCTGACACAATCTCGGCAATCCTGGCACAGCCGGAAGATCAGAAAATCATTGCCCTGAATTTTGCAAATGCCATGTTCCCCGGCGGTGCTTACATCCTGGGTGGAAATGCCCAGGAAGAAGCACTTTGCCGTGCAAGTCTGCTATATTACACAATCCGGACAGTCAAAAAATACTATCAGCACAACCGTGCGCATATCCTGCCGGATTATACCAATTATGCGATCTATTCCGGACATGTCCCGATTATCCGGGATCATGCCGGGAATCTTCTGGATGCACCCCGGATGTGTGATTTTATCACATGTCCGGCGGTGAACCGGAATTTTGCAAGATTTTTCTTCTCCGGTAAAAAATTAAATGCGATTATGCAGAACCGGATTGAAAATATTATCATGCTGATGGCAGATCATGAACCGGATATTTTAATTCTGGGCGCATTCGGCTGCGGGATGTTCGGCAATCGCCGGGAAGTCGTCTATCCGATGTTTGAACAGGCAATTAACAAGTACATCCCGGATCGGATTCAGATTATTTTTGCTGACCCGGCGGC
>CAMWJT010000064.1 GCA_947174625.1 uncultured Ruminococcus sp. | reverse complement strand
TATGTATGAGATTTTCTGCAAGGAAAATCATACGGACTTGTTGCGCCAGATCCGGACATCACTTCCGCCGGAAGAACTGGAAGCATTTCTGTATGCACTGTGTAAAGCCAATGATACGCTTGGGGATGAGATCACACAGCAGAATCAGTATGGATTTTATGTCCGGAATCTGCGGTTACATCAGGACACAACACTTGGCAGATCCAATGTGTATTTATTAAATCAACCGCTTGAAATTGCACCTTATACCAATCGCCAGGTAAAACGTGCATTATATTACTGCCTGAGAGAACGAAAGGAAACGTGATTGTGATGCTGGATTTTATCAAAACTGTGATTTATTATCATAAAGATCAGCTTGCTTATGAACTCCCGGCATTTCTGGTAATGCTCGTTGTCGGGATGATCGTTGCATTAATCAAGAAAAAAATGCACAAGACACAGCATTTTACAAATTATGTCCGTCAGGATATGGCACTGTTCTGCCTGGTACAGATTGCCGGAAACATCCTGCTGTTGCTGTTTCAGGGAGATATATTTTTTCTGAAAGTCAGTATTTTTTTACTGCTGATTTCCCTGCTTCTGCTTCGGAATGTAGAATTCCCCTGGACATCCATGCTGATTGGTCTTGTGATTCCTCTGCTTGTCATCAGCATTTCTAAATTAATCAATCTGGAATTGTTTGTGATCTATGCGTTCCTGCGTGGATGCAGTGTGCTTGTCAATATTTGTCTGCTTTCGGATCTGATTTTATATCTGTTATCCAAAAAACTGAACAAACAGACAGCGTCAAAACATGCCTGGCGACAGGCAGTCCTGATGGTACTCTGCTTTGTGATCATGATCATGCCGTCAAATTTTAATTTTGTCAATGTGTCCGGCTATGCGTATGGGGATGTGTACCGGACGATTTTCAGCAAGCAGGAAAATCCGGGGCATGTTTCGGGTCAGAATTCAGGTAATTTTGAAACCGTTCCGGAGCATGCCGACATGACAACGGCAGATTTTCCGGAAGATCTTGTTATTAACAAGAATCAGGTTCTTGCGGAGAATGCAGAGTATGTACAGACATATCAACCGGAAATTATTTTAAATTACAAGAGCGATCAGGTCAATTGTCATGAATTCTGCACGACCTATCTCAATGAAAAAAATTATGAAAATCCGATTATCAATTCTATGATGGATCTGACAAAAACATACCAGATCAATCCGACGTATTTATTTAGTACGATTCTGCAATACAGTTCGCAGAAAAGCCGGCAGGTTTCCAAAGAAAATTCTGCTGGCGGGAATCTGAATTTTGACATGAATTTTGATGCCTGGGATGCGTCTACGCTTGCGCCGGAAGCATATACAGCCGGGATCTATAATGAACTCATGAAAAATTTTTCCATGATCCCGGATCATGTCACGGATTTCCCATTAAGTCATGATGCTAGTCCGTTTTATAGTTATTTTGCGTTCTGTGATGAAAATGCTGTCTATTATGTGACATTGTATTTAACACTGGATGCACAGAATCAGATTATAGAAACAGATTATACACTATTGGAGCTGATTGATCTGAATCTTAATCCAGAATCCGAAGAAATTATATTAAAAAATTATGCCGAAGAATTACAGGCAATCTATGATACAGCGTTTCTTGAGAATTATTCCAAAACATCGGGGATTTATGATATGATCCTGGAACAGGGGACAAATCAGGTCTATGTCCGGAAATATTATGCGAATTATGCAAAATAACGGGAGTTTTTGCCATGATAAATTTAAAATTAAATTTAAAATTTATTTGCTGTCTCCTGTTTTTTAGTATCAGTCTGATTGCTTCTGTCGTAATTATCAAATCTCATGCAATCCAGAAACAAGTGATTACCGTCTGGATGCCGTTGCCGGATTCTATGACGGAACAGGATGCGCAAAATACATGGGAACGTTTGACAGATCATTTTGAAGAATTATATCCGGGGTTCGGGATTGCGCTTTCTGTTTATGCAGATGCTGTGCCTTCTGATGCAGAAGCTCCGGTGATGTGGATCAATCCCCCGGAAGAAACAGACATCCAGAAAGCAGATCTTTCGGAAATCCTGCAACGGATTGACCAGGCATGTTATATCCCGGATTTTCCGGAATGTTCCAAAAATCCGGATCAAGTCCCATTGTCCTGGAATATCCCTGTTGTCTATAGCAGTGATCTGGAACATCAAGGAAAAACGATTGACAAAAATCAGCTCCCGGAAAATCTGGATTCAGATTTTCATTATTTTTTAGAAAATCCGGATCATAATCCTGTGTTATCAGACAGTTCCCAGCTTGCCATGATTGAGCGTACACCCCGGACTTCCGGCGCAGTCTGTATGATTCCTGTCACGGAAAACAATCAGTTTGCAGTACAATATCAGGATTATTGTATCATCAATGCTGATACGGATAAAAATTCTCAGAAAATCGCTGTTCTCTGGATTGGGTATTTATTATCCGAACAGGCGCAGCAGATTTTATATACAGAACATTACGGCAATTTTCCAGTGCAGAAATCTGCTCTTGCAGAAACACTCTCACGACATCAGGCATTTTCTGTGATTGCAGATCTGGCAACTGTCAGGGAGGATTTTTCATGAGTTCTCAAAGATACAAAATAAAATCCAATAAAAAATATGCTGTGAAATCTGCTCCGGAATCTTCCGATAAACAGCAATCCGGGATTGCTTGGATTGCTTTCACAATTGTTTTTTGTCTGTTCTGCTGTGTGATGCCGGTTTGTCTGTATGTTCATTTCTCCAGACCGGAGCTGTTCCCAGCTGTAGCATATACACTTGCTGATCCGACACAGCAAGTGATTGTCCCGGAAGTGTTATATTTGCCGTCAGAAGAAGCGAGTACACAATTAGAAGCACTTGGCTTGCAGGTGGTATTTCATGAAGATTCGCATCATCCTGTGATCCCGGAAGATCAGATTCTTGTGCAGAGTCCGTCTGCCGGGAGCATGCTCCGTCCTGGTGATCCTGTATTTCTGACACGCAGTGACGGTTGGAAAGAATCCGTCCCGGATGTCCGGAATCTGACACAGCAGACGGCGACTGAAATTCTGGAAAAAGTCGGGTTTGCCGTCACATATCAAATGCAGTCCAGTGACAGCAATGCGCCGGACACGGTCATCTCTCAGAGTATCGCCCCGGATGTCCGGCTGACAATCGGCAGTACCATTCAGTTAATCATCTCAAGCGGACGGGAAAATCTCGATCAGACAAAGCTTGCAACTGTCGGCGATTATGTCGGGATGGATTTTGAAACTGCAAAAGTCATGCTTTCAGAATTATATCTATATGCGCTCCAGATGGATACAGTCTATAATCCGGACATTCCGAATCATACGATTGTGTCGCAGGACGTGCCGTCCGGGAAACAGTTGCCACAAGGTTCTGTCGTCCGGATGGTGGTCAGTCTTGGGCAGGAAGTTGCAAAAGTCCCGGACTGCGTGGATCTGGATGCAGATTCTGCACGGACGCTCCTGGAAGATGCCGGATTTCATTGTGTGCTCCAGTATGTTTCAGACAGCAATTATGGATTGGATAAAATTCTTGGACAAAGCGCTGTGGCAGGGACGAAACTTGCGGTAGGGAGTAAAATTATCCTGACTGCCAGTGTGGGCAATGCCAACCAGGTCATCAGCACAGGGGGCTGGTCGGGGAATCCTTTGCCATCATTCAATACAGAACCCGAAACAGAGACGGAATCTGAGCTTGCTTCTGATTCAGAATCTGAAATCCTGCCGGAAGAATTTGCGCCGGAAATTCCCGGAGAGATCATCTATGAGACTGCACCAGTAATAGAAGATCCCATAGAACCTGAAATTCCTGAAGTTCCTGAAATCCCGGAAATTCCGGCGACTGCACCGGATCTGAATCAGAATCCGGAATATCAGGACGCTCCGGCAACAGCACCGTTTTAAATCCAGAGAGGAAAATTATGGGATTTATATTTAAAAATAACAGACTCGTGAAATATCATCCGGAAGACGGCGAAACGGTTGTGATAATCCCGGACAATGTGAACAGGATAGATTTATCTGTTTTTCAAAATTGTATAAATCTGAAAAAAGTGATTCTTCCCAGAAATCTGACGGATATTCCTCCCTGGTGTTTTGAAAATTGCGAAAATTTACAGGAAATTATCATCCCGGAGGGCGTGGAAGCAATCTTTCCTCACGCTTTTCAGAATTGTATCCGTCTGAAAAATGTCATTTTGCCGCAAAGTATGCAATCTATTCTGTATCGTGCTTTCTGGAATTGCAGTAGTCTACAGGAGCTGACTCTGCCGGATGATATAAAACAGGTTACTTCAAAGATTGTCCCGAGTGGCACGCTGATCCGGTATCGGGATCTCTCATTCAGAGTATCTGAAATCGAAAACAGAGCAATTTTTTATTTTAAATTATGTACGATTAAAAAAGATCCCTGGAGATTTGCCACGCATTTGATTGATTATGGGATACCAGAGATCTTAGTCCAGATCCTGGATCATGGTTATCTGAAACAGGAAGATATGCTTGATCTGATACAATATGCAAATGAGAATGAAAAATACGAAATGAAGATGTTCCTGACAAGATATAAATTTGCTTATTTTCCAGACAATTTAGAAAATCCGGAGAGTTCTGACAGATTTGCACTGTGATTTATGAAATTCAGGAAGGAAAATTATGGCTTTTTCTATTTCTGGCGGCAGACGATATTGACCTACTCACAGAAATCCTTGCTTTTGACCTTGCCACAGAGCAGAATTTGACAGAATTATAAAAATTGCATGAATCTGCACAGAGTTTTTTCAAATTCTTTGTGCAGATTTTTTCCATAAATTTTTGAATCCTGATTCGTATAGCTTACAGATGGCTGTGATATTTAAAATAATATTGCAGTGATCTGCGGAGAGGAGGAATCTGCTTGACAGATGCGGAATTTGCGACCGCTGTCGAAAAAATCCTGCACGGGGATAAAACCGGTCTGCGTGAGATCTACGATGCGTACGGCGATAAGATCTACAGACTGTTTCTCGGCAGAGTCAGAAATCATCAGGACGCTGAAGATCTGACTTCTGATTTTTTCTTGAAAATCTGGGAATGTGTCAAATTCTATCATCCGGGACAGGGACATAAATGCTGGCTGACGACAATTGCAAGAAATATGGCGATTGATTACCAGCGCAAAGCCGGTCGGGCTGTCCCTATGGAAGATACAGAGATCATCCATTCAGAAACATTCACGGAACATACCACAGCGGAAGATACGACAATCGGAAAACTGTACATGCAAAAGCTTCTTGCATCACTCTCGCAGGAAGAACAGGAAATTGTACAGCTGCATATTGCGGCAGAACTGACTTTCCGGGAAATTGCGTCTATTTTAAAGCGACCTCTGGGCACAGTGGCATGGAAGTACCGGAATGCGATCGGGAAATTGCAGAAACTGGCAAAGGAGGGACAGCTGATATGACCAGAAAAGAAACAGAACAGAAGTGTCGTGAAATGATGCAGGAAACTATCCCGGATAAAGAAGCGCTCTGGATGAGAATTGAAGCCGATCTTTCCCAGGCACAGACACCGGAAATCCCGGCAAGGCATCCGCATAGTTCCATGATTATCATGCGGAGAATTTTGACAATGGCAGCATGTCTCCTGCTTGCATTTGGTGGACTGCGGATGTATCATCACAGAGAAAATCTGCAATCTGAGAATAAAAAGTCTGAAATTGCTGAAAAGTATGGAGATAATGCGGATGACAATGCAGGTGACGGCTGTGATGCGGCAGCAGGTGATCATGAAGCCGTCGCACCAGCGGAGGCTGTGAAAAATTCACAGGAAAAAGCAATTTTACGTTATCAGGATCTGCAAATCCTGGAAAATCAGGAAATCCGGAAAAATGCGGATTTGTCCCGGCTTGGTGTCCAGGATGTCTATTTTAATGAATCTGCGATTTTATCGAAAACAGAACTGTTTCTGGATGTGCAGGTTCTGAATGGTTATCAGAATCCGGAAACAGGTGAAATGCAGTATATTTTAAAAATTCTGGATGTGTACGGCGGTGATCTGGAGATTTCAGAATTTGTGATGACAAGCCGGTCTGCGTATGTATTGGAAAAAGATCACGAATATGTGATACCAGTGTATCAGGATTCCGGCAATTCCGGAACGCAGAGAAACTGGAGTCTTGTCTATGAATGTGCGCCCCAGATTGAGAAAACACAGGATCATCAGATCATTTTTCCGAACGGGTGGCAGTCTGTGATGCAGTCTGATCCTGATGCAGAGCCGGTATTATATGACAGTTACGGCAAAGATGATTATTTCTATGACCGGATGTATCTCACGGGAGATACGGCAATTGAGATTTTAATCCAGGAATGGGAAAAAAATTTATAATAACAGGAGGGTTTCAGTATGAGAAAACTGAAAAAATGGAGAAAAACAGCGTTGTTCCTCACGGTGATGCTGACGGCAGTATTTTATAATGCCTGCGGTGCAAAAAGTGATGATGCACCATCTGGCAATTATGTAACATATCGTAATGGTGAAATGCTAGCGCCAGAAGTTGCAGAGAATGCGGCTGATGCGGGCGGTGATGATGTAGAATTTGATGATGCCGTACAGTCCGCAAATTCGGAAGAATACAGCCAGATTATTGAAAATTCTTTTATCAATACAGCAGATGAACCCGTCAGCACGTTCTCGATTGATGTGGACACGGCATCTTATGCAAATATCCGTCGCATGATCCAGGAGGGCTATTCCAGGTCAATCCCGGCGGATGCCGTGAGAATTGAAGAAATGATTAATTATTTTAATTATGATTATCCAGCTCCCCAGGATGATGCACCGTTCTCTGTAACAACGGAATTGTCTGGCTGTCCCTGGAATCCGGCGCATGAACTGTGTCTGATCGGCTTGCAGGCAGACAAGATTGATCTCAATGAAAGAATGCCCATGAATCTTGTATTTCTGATTGATGTCAGCGGTTCGATGTATGGCGAAGACAGACTGGGGCTTGTGCAGAAAGCTGTCAACATGCTTGCGGAAAATCTGAACGAAAACGATACTGTT
>CAMWJT010000063.1 GCA_947174625.1 uncultured Ruminococcus sp. | reverse complement strand
CCACAAAATGCATCATCGGAAATCCTGCACTCTTGGCAAGAGATACGGAAAAATCACAGCCGGCAGTAAAAAAACAACTGGAACATACAGCGCCCGTTCCGGCAAAAAAGACGATCCCTCAGAAAGCACCAGTCAAACCGGAAAAACCTGAAAAATTATCTGCAAACTCCATAGAAGATTCTAAAATCTATGCGGCTTTGCGTTCCTATCGCTACAATCAGGCACAGAAAGAAAACATCAAGCCTTACATGATTTGCAATAATGAGCAGTTAGTCAATCTGATTCAGAAAAATCCCCGGACACTGAAAGAATTAAGAACACTCCCCGGTTTTGATTCAGATGAGAAATGCAGAAAATACGGCAAAGAGATTTTACAGATCCTTGCGGAGCATCTGCCAAAACCAACAGCTCCGGCAAAATCTGAAAAACCCGCAAATCCATCTGTCACGAAACAATCAAAACAATCACTTGTAAAACCTGGCGAATCTGTGGAAGATTCCAAAGTCTATGTCGCATTGCGTTCCTATCGCTATCAGCAATCCCAGAAAGAAAACATCAAGCCTTATCTGATTTATAATAATGAGCAGTTAGTCAATCTAATTCAGAAAAATCCCCGGACGTTGAAAGAACTGAGGACACTTCCCGGCTTTGATTCTGATGAAAAATGCAAAAAATACGGCACGGAAATTCTGCGGATTCTTGCGGAGCATCTGCCAAAACCAACAGCTCCGGCAAAATCTGAAAAACCTGCAAATTCACCTGTTCCGAAAAAATCACTTGTAAAACCTGGCGAATCTGTGGAAGATTCCAAAATTTACGGCGCTTTGCGTTCCTATCGTTACAATCAGGCACAGAAAGAAAACATCAAGCCTTACATGATCTGCAATAACGATCAGCTTGTGAAGTTAATCCAGGCAAATCCGGAAACAATTGCAGAATTAAAAAAATTAGATGGATTCCGGGATGACCAGAAATTCCGGAAATACGGCAGTGCGATTCTGAAAATCCTGAAAGATTTTCAATAATTTTTTAAAAAATCATTGCTTTTGGGCAATTTTGTATTCGTTGCCGTCATGATAATACGGACAGCGTTTATACTGTCCCTGGATTAATTTTGCATATTCGTCTTCATCCATGTTGACGGCGCAGACGTAACATTCAAATTCTTCATCATAGTCATAATAAGCACATGTTTCACATTCGTGCATAACAATCACCTCTGTATATTTGTATAGTATAAATTATATTAATATTATTATAAAATGCAAACGTTCCGGGAATACTCCCGGTCGTCTGCATTTTTAATTTTAATTCTTAATCTCGCAACGTGACGACCGTCACACCGTCTTCACCTTCGCCGTAAACGCCATTGCGATAAGATTTGACGCATTTCATCCGGCTTAACTTCTCCTGGACGGCTTTCCGGAGTACGCCCGTTCCCTTGCCGTGGATAATCATGACAATCCCAATATTAGCAAGCAATGCACTGGAAATAAATTGTTCCATTTCATGAATGCCTTCGTCACAAGTATATCCCCGGATGTCCAGCTCCATAGATCCTTTGCGTTCTGCCTTGACAGATATTTGATTTTTACGTCCGGGCTTTTTCTTTTGATTCTGATTCTGATTTTGCTTCGTCTTGTCGAGTAATCGTAATCTGGAAATCTGAACTTTCATTTTCATGATGCCGATCTGTACAAATACAGATTCGGAATTTCCAGGATCAGAGACAATCACACCTTCTTGCCTTAAATCTGGAATCAGAACAGCATCGCCTTTCCGGAGTTCCCTTGGCAAGACATAATTGCCGTTCTCATCCAGATTGCCAATGACAGGATTCGCCGTCTTGTACATGTCCCGCAATTGCTGTGTACTTGCACTTTTGATGCCGGATACTCTGGCAGAAAAATCAGATTTGTCTTTTTCACGCTTTAATTTTTCCAGTTCATCCAGTAAGGCATTGGACTGCGCTTTTGTACTTTCTACAATCCGGCTTGCCTGTTCGGATGCACGTTCGAGCATCTGTGTTTCCCGTTCTGCTAATTCATGGGATTTCTGTTCCCATTCAGCTTTTAATAATTCTGCTTCCCGGCGGAGCTGTTCTGCCTGTTCTTTCTCGGATTCCAGTTCTTTCCGGGCATGCTCGAATTTTTCAATCACATGTTCAAACTGCTTGTTTTCTTCGCTGATGAGAGATTCTGCATGTTTTAAAATCACAGCAGGGATGCCCAGTTGTCCGGAGATTGCAAATGCGTTGGATTTTCCGGGTGAACCTGTAATCAATCTGTATGTCGGCTGTAAGGTTTCTGTATTGAATTCACAAGACGCATTCATGACATCCGGTGTATCAGCGGCATATAATTTCAATTCCTGGTAATGTGTTGTCACCATGAGTTTTGCGCCGAGTTGTTTCAGATAATCAATCACGGAAATAGCAAGTGCCGCACCTTCCACCGGATCTGTCCCCGAACCGAGTTCGTCAAGTAAGATCAATGTACTGTCATCCGCTGTCTGCAAGATTTCTACAACGTTGAGCGTATGCGATGAGAATGTTGATAAATTCTGTTCAATGCTCTGGCTGTCGCCAATATCTGCCAGAATATGCCGGAATACAGAAATCCGACTGCCGTCTGTGACTGGGATTAAAAATCCGCACATGACCATAGCAGTTAATAATCCGGCTGTCTTGAGTGCGACGGTTTTACCGCCGGTATTTGGTCCTGTGACGATCAGAGCGTTGTGCTGTTCGCCAAGTGCAAGATCAATCGGCACGGCTTTGGTTTGGTCTAGCAAGGGATGCCGTGCTTTTTTCAGATCTATAATGCCGTCATCACTGATTTTTGGTTTGACGGCTTTCAGGGATGCCGCATAATTGGCTTTGGCAAAATAATAATTTAATTCTGCGCAGGCATTGTGAAGCCGTTTCAGAGATTCGGAACGTGAGCCGACTTCCGCACAGAGTTTCTGCATGATTCTGTCAATTTCTTCCAGTTCCTTGCTCTCTAATAAGCGAATATCATTATTGGCTTCGACAATCTGCAACGGTTCAATAAACAATGTCTGTCCACTGGATGAAGTATCATGAATCAGTCCGGCGACTTGATTCCGGTATTCTGTTTTGACAGGGAGTACAAACCTGCCGTCACGGATAGTAATATTCGTATCTTGTAAGTATTTCTGGATGGTCTTGTTTTTGACCATTTTATCAAGCGTCTCCCGGAGATGCGCACGGGATTTTGTTAATTTCCGGCGGATTTCGGCAAGTGTCGGACTTGCGCTGTCTGCGATCTCGTCTTCTGATAAAATGGAACGTTCCAATATGGATAATAAATTATCATCCGGAATGATCTGGGAAAATATATCATCCAGAGATGTGACGGATTCACTGCAATGTCCGTACCATTGGGCAAGGGACTGGACTTGCCGGAGCAGATCCGCAATGTCCAGGAGATCTTTGAGGGATAATCTTGCGCCGGAGGATGCTCTTGTTACGAGATTGCAGATGTCCCGGAATTCCGTGAATGGCGGTGTGCCGAACTGTAATGCCAGTTGCAGTGCATCATCTGTCTTCTGGATTTCCGTGCGGACTTCCGCCAGATCACAGCACGGCTTGCACTGGAGCAACATGTTTTTTGTTGTTTCATTGGATGCAAATCCGGCGGCTTGTTGTAAGACTTTATCTAATTCTAAGACTTGTTCAAAAGATTTCATAGTGTCAACTCCCTTATTAATTGATAATAATACTCCAGTGCCGGAAAATGCCGGTCTGTGTGATATTGTAAAAATTGTTCTGCGAACGTAACAAGCGATTCCTGGCAGTGCGGTGCAATCCGGAATGCGAAAATTTTTTCAAAATCCTGCAATACAATATGCCGGATTGCCTGCAACGTCCCGGCAGGCATGAGAATCCCGGATGTTTCACAGGATTCACAATAAAAACAGCCGTTTTCCACCTGGAAATATAATTTTTCCGGGAGGTAACAGCCGCATTTCCGGCACATCAGCACGTCCGGACGAAATCCCAGCAGACTGGCAATTCTCAGTTCAAAAATGCACTTGATCTGCATGGGATTATTTTCTGATTCTGAGAGATAATGCAGACAGTTCAGAAATAACCGGAGAATTTCCGGCGTGCTTGCCTGTGGAAGTGCCGAATATAAGATGACCTGTGCAAAATAGGATGCCAATGCCAGAGACTGCACAGACTGCCGGAGTCCGTAAAAAATCCGGATCGGTAAGGCACTCCGGAGATGACAAAAATTTTTCTGATTTCTGGAAGAATTTGTGACATCAAATTCTGTGTAAGCAAATAATTGCGTGGCACTGCCATTTTTACTGGTAATTTTTGCAGAACCTTTTACGAGAATTTCCACAATGCCTGTCTCTGTGAGGACATCTATAAATTTGTCCTGTTCACCCAGTACTTTCTGGGATAGTACAATGCCTTTGATCGTCATCATCATAATTTTCCTGTTCATTTCCTTTCTGGTTTGTGTAAGCCAGATAATCCGTAATTTTTCCAGTTGTCCGGAAAACTTCCCAAAGCTGTTCTTTCATCATGATAAGATTTTCTCCTGTTCTGAATTTTAGATTATTATCTGCAATCCAGGTAAGAATATTATGAGATTTATTCTGATAAGCCAAAGCTCCGGATTAAAGTTTCTTTGTTGCGCCAGTCCTGCTTGACTTTGACAAAGCATTTTAAATTTACCTGGATTTCAAAGAAATTTTCCAGATCATGCCTTGCCGAACTTGCAATTTTTTTCAGCATTGCGCCATGCTTGCCGATAATAATGCCTTTATGGGAATCCCGTTCGCAATAGATCACGGCTGAAATATCTAAAATATCTTTGTCCTGCCGTTCCTGCATGGCTTCAATTGTTACGGCAATGCCGTGGGGGACTTCTTCGTTCAGTAATCTTAATAATTTTTCCCGGATCATCTCAGCTGCAAGCACTCGTTCCGGCTGATCGGTAAATTTATCATCCGGGAAAAAATGCACGGATGGCTGTGCCAATGCGCCGGCAACTTGCAGAATCTGGTCTAATCCGTCTTTCTGGGATGCGCTTACCGGGATAATGGCATGCGGATGATACTGGTTTTCTAATTTCAGCATTAATGGCATCATCCGGGATTTATCCTGTATCAGATCAATTTTATTGAGGACTATCACACAGTCAATTTTTTTCTGTGCCAGATTCCGGAGCATGGCTTCATCCTGTTCATGGAGCTGTTTTGTGCAGTCCATGACATATAAAACAGCATCCGCATCGGATGCGGAATCTTCTGCGGTTTTGAGCATGTGTCCGCTGAGTTTGTTCTTAGGCTTGTGCAGTCCGGGTGTATCAATAAATACATACTGGATCTGATCTTGCGTGAGAATGCCGGTAATCCGGGTTCTTGTCGTCTGCGGTTTACTGCTGACGGATGCGATCTTCTCGCCGATCAGGGCATTGAGCAGTGTGGACTTTCCAGCATTGGTACGTCCTGATAATGTCAAAAAAATAGATTTCTGTTCTGTCATGATTAGTTCTCCGGTGTTGTGGTATAAGTCAGTTCTCTGGAGATGCCGAGCTTGTCAAGAACGGCTTCTTCCTTTTCACGCATGATTCTTTCGTCCAGGGGACTTGTCTCGTGGTCGTAGCCTAACAGATGCAGCATGGAATGGACAGTTAAAAAGCCGATTTCACGGCTCAGGGAATGTCCATAAATATTTGCCTGCTTGACGGCTGTTTCAATCGAGATCACAATATCACCAAGCAGGACTGCACCCGTTTCGGTGTTGATTTCCATTCTGCCGTCTTCGCTGGTCAGCGGAAATGACAATACATCTGTGACGCTATCTTTCTGCCGGTAAGATTTGTTGAGTTTTTTGATTTCCTGATTGGACACAAAAGAAACACTGACTTCCGCATTCTGCGTGAATCCCTCAGAAATTAAAACAGCGTGACAGCAACGCCGGATTAAAAGACGGATACCGGACGGGATCTTTACATTTGTTTGGTCGTTCTTGATACATACTTTGAGTTTGCCTGTTTGCTGTGCCATAATGGAAACTTCCTTTCTAGAATATAAAATAAAAATTTTTAAATAAAATTATTTACGCTCCCTGTTGTGATAATAATTTTCATATGCCTTGATAATATCCTGCACAAGTTTATGACGCACAACGTCCTTTTCTGTGAATTTCTGAATCGCAATGTCATCAATTTTCTGGAGTACTTTCATGGCTTCTATCAAGCCGGATTTCCGTTTTTCCGGCAAATCAATCTGTGTAATGTCTCCCGTGATGACCATCTTGCTATTGTTGCCAAGACGTGTCAGGAACATTTTAATCTGTTCCGAAGTGGTATTCTGTGCCTCATCCAGAATGACAAACGCATCATCCAGAGTCCTGCCACGCATGTAGGCAAGGGGCGCAACTTCAATGATATTTTTCTCCATATATTTTGCAAATGCTTCTGCACCAAACATGTCAAACAGTGCATCATATAATGGTCTTAAATACGGATAAACTTTGTCTTGCAGATCGCCGGGGAGAAAACCCAGTTTTTCACCGGCTTCGACTGCAGGACGTGTCAGAATGATTTTTTGCACCTGGTGTGCCTTGAATGCCCGGACGGCAAGCGCAACGGCAAGATACGTCTTTCCCGTTCCGGCAGGACCGATCCCCAGAACGATTGTATTTTTTTGAATGGCATCAACATATTTTTTCTGTCCGACGGTTTTCGGACGGATGACTTTGCCGCTGACTGTCATGCAGATTCCGTCCGTGCTGATGGATTGGAGCGCTTCTGCTTCGCCGTCTGCAATCATTGTCATGACATAACGTACGGTCTGTTCTGAAATCTGTTGACCCTTATCGGCAAGCGAACCAAGCATTTGGAGTGCCTGCACGGCAGATGCCGTCTGTTCCGGATTGCCTCCGGAAACTGCAATCTCACCGCCCCGACCAGTTATCATAACATGATATTCTCTTTGGAGCAGATTTAAATTTTCGTCATAATTACCAAATACCGTCTGCATACTGGAAGGATTTTCAAAACGGACATGCTTTTCGGATTTTTCTATTTCTATCAAATTCTTCACCCTGCCTGAAATTTAAAATTTAAAAATTATTTTTTTTATTATAGCATA
>CAMWJT010000062.1 GCA_947174625.1 uncultured Ruminococcus sp. | reverse complement strand
TTCTTACTTGCGATACAATTGACAAAATGCCGCCCGTGGTGCTTTGCATTGAATGGTGCTGTATTTTTTGTGATGCGGACAAGTTCTTTTGCGGCTTGGGCAGCATGTTTGTCTATTTTTGTTTCCACACTTTTTTGATAGAGTTCCAGTTGTTCAGAAATTGCATCACCGAGAGCTTCAGGACTTATCATCATGTTACGGCTCATATAATTTCCCCACAATCCTGACAGTTTTGTGCTGTTCCAGATAATCATCATAGTCTATGACCTGGAATGTGTATCCCCTGTAAATCAGTCTGTACAGCTCCGGCTGATAACGGATTTCTTCCAGTGCCTTACAATACCGGAAATCAAAATTTAGTCGTGCAGGAAACTGGTCTGCACCGGCGACAAAGCTTTGACTGCCGCCGGTCTTGTTTACCCTTGCATGGAAAGAACGGTCGCCGATACTTTCCCAGCATTCCGTGTCTTCATTCTGTTTTTGAATTTCAACTGGTTTATCATACCTCATACCAATTCTTCCTTTTTTCGTCTAAGCTCCAGTTTTAACTGCCATTCCATGGAATCCACAATCTTACGATTGACAGCATTTGCTTTCGGTGTGGTAGTGTTCCGTTCATCATATAAGTCAGCCGTATGCAGGAGCGTCAATTCTTTCAGCTTTCTGCTGTCTGGAAGCATCTCATAGACATCATCACCGACAGCCCCCCTGATAACATCAGCAGCGGCATCTAACGCCATCTGTGCATTCCGGCGGACAGCATCATCCACATAGTCAATCCCCAGATAGTCCAGTGTTTCTTCCAATATCGGCATAATTAGCTAGTTTTACCGCTAGTGGGTTCTGTCGGTGTGCTGGTCAGCTCGATTGGTGCTTTTAGGCTGCCATAGATGTACGCAGATGTATCCGTTGACATCACGTCGAATCCCTCCAGAACACGCATATAGTTCTGGTTCTTTCCAAAGCCGTAATGCTCAGAATACGCAAACTCCAGGTTCTGATAATCTATGAACTTACAGCCAGCCTTGATGTCCCCATAGAACATGGGTGCATGTGTGCTGTCGATATTGGCAAGCTGAGAATCTGGAAAGACAATCACAGGCATTCCTTGAAACAGCTTCTCTGTTGCATTGGCGGGATTCGGCTGGAGAATGGGTCTGCCTGTCTGGTCAAGCACAATATCCAGATACGCAAAGCCAGTCTGATTGGTGACAATCATGCCGTTTGTCTTACAGGATGGATCTAAATCCACATTGACAGAATGCTTTAATGCGATCCAGCTGTCAATTGCTTTTGCCGTCCCATAGCCATTTTTCAATCTGGCAAAAATAGCAGCATTCTCTGTCAGGATAGCATTCTTGACAAACCAGTTGTTGAGATAGCTCATCAACCCGGCTCTTTCTGCGCCAATCAAAATTCTGGAAATAGGAATCAACTTGCCGTGCCAACCGATGGTAAATGTCTTCTGGACAAATTTTGGAGCAGTTTCCTCCCCCATCTCTTCACCATCACTGAAAGAGGTCAGTCCACTCGGCACACCTGATTCATAATTCTCAGAGCCGGTCAGCGCAAAAGTCGGCACAACTGTGACAATATCCTTGGCAGAAATATACGTTTTCCGGAGCTCATTGATTTCCAGTTTCACATCTTCCGGAAGCAGATAATTTTCCCCGTTCTGTGCGGATGTACCAGTAATCAAGGCAGATTTTTCAGCTTCTGTCAAAGCCTTTTTTGAAAACAGTTTATTTAGAACCTGAAAGCCGGATACTGTTTCTTTCTTTGTCATAACAGGTACTTCCGGAACTTCTGCCTTTGCTCTTTTCTCAAGACGGGCAAGCGCATCAAACTCTTTCTGGAGTTCATCCGCTTCATCCAGTAAAGAAGTGGCTTTTGCCACATCTTTGGTTTCGCCCTCCATGAATGCTTGCGCCATGCTCATAAATTTCAAAATTTCTGCCTGTAATTCTCTCATTTTCTTAGTCATCAAAATTACCTCCGATTTTTACATACAATCCGGCAATCCTGGAACGAACCCGGATCTCATCTGCTTTTTGCTGTTCTGTATTAAAATTTTTGCTAATGCCTGCATTTCTCTGTGCCGGAATAGCGACCAAAGAAAATTCATAGGCATCCCTGGCATCCGAGAGAATGCCATAGCAAAGCTGTCCTTGATAGGTCTTCCCCGGAACGTGCCGACAATGACTTTTTGTTAGATCAGCTCCACAAATACTGCATGTTCTGGCGTTAATCGCACAACCAACGCTACCCTCTTTCTTGATACCGCCCCGAATTTCTTGGATCAAGTCCGCATTTCCAGCAGTTTTCATCATATAACAATAGGCAAGCAACTGTCCGTTATTGACTTCTGTCCGATAAATCCTCGCAATCTGATTATCAGATGACGGCTGATGATCTTTAATCACAGGCTTGCCAACAAACAAATCAGCGAGCTGATTCAAGGTTGCTTCTGAAAATGCTTCAAAATCTCTGTCAATCTGATTGTCACAAAGAATTGCCTTAAATGTGAAAATATCCTCTGCTTTCAGCTCCGTCATTGCCATTGTATTGATAACAGTAAGTTCAGACTCTGAAATCTCGCTTTCCAGGATTTTCGTGCTTTTTTCAATCTTCATTTGATGCCGCCTTTCCGAAGTTTTTCAGTCAGTTCTTCTAAGGAAACAGAATGCTCATCAGGTATGAGAGTGATTCTGCTGAGATCAACTGATTCAAGTGTGGATAACTTATTCGATTGCCGTCTGATAAGTGCCTTGCCCTTTGATGTCGCTTCAAGAAGTTCGATCACTTCACGTTTATCAAAAATTGCGATTTCTCCGCTAAACTTCATCTATATTCACCTCACTGTTTGTGTACTGCTGCCCCACAATCTGAATCGGAATTGCATTACCGTTGCCGATCAGCGTGTCACCACCATCCACAGACGGTAAGTCAATCTGTTCTCTTGCTTCATTCGGCGTGTAGAGAAAGTTTCCGATGCCGGTTGTCAGCGTTTCCACCTGTGTCTTGTGGTCGGTGCGCAGAATTGCTTTGGTATTGAATTTCACATGATAGCCATCCGCCATTTCCTTATCCGTCATCAGCTTGTAGGCAATTTCTTCCTCATACTGCTTGATAATGTACAGCAAAGTATCTGTCAAAAAGGCTAATTGCTGTGCTTCTGCACTGGCATAACTGGATTTTGTGTAATCGCCTATCTGGTACGGCTTGACACCGAAAGCCGCTGCAATCTGCAAGGCACTGTATTGTTTGATTTCAAGAAATTGGCTGTCTGCAAGTTTCATGTTCAATGGCTGTAAGCTGAAACCAGTCGGAACAGGAATGATGCCATAATCCTTACCATTTGCGTATTCCTGAAAGCCTTTTATCAACGTGTCTACATTTTTGTCATTGAGACCGCCTGTATAGTTTAACACTGCCTTTGCTGTCATGCCTGACTCATAGAGCTTTTTCAACATTTCCTGTGCCTTGATATTACTTTGAATCGTACCGGCAAGCTGTTCCTGTACACTGATTCCCACAATACCATCCGGCGTGTTGTGCGCCCTGACATGCAGGACTTCTTCCGAACCAAGCACAATCATGCCTTTGGGTGTGCTGTACTGATAGTAAACGTCCGGCACATCAGCAAGAATACAGGCATTATCGTACCAGATATGCACATCACTCGGACACATCAGCCATAACTGCGGAACTTCCGGCTTTCTGGTATCAATCCACGCATACGCATTGCCAAAGTGATTTCTGAACAGCTCCATTGTACTCCAGAATGCGGAAGCGGTTGTATAACAGTTCGGACGGACGTTCAACATTCTGTAATAGGGATGTTCCCTTGCAATTCGGATTCCCTGTTTCTTTGTCTGCTGCTGAATTTTCAGCGGCAATTTACCAATACTTTCCGACAGCACTTTCAGGCAAGCGAAATAAGTCGCTTCGCTAAGAGCATTCTTGTCCGTACCTTGTAATCCCAAAGCAGCAATCAGCTGATTCAGGGAAAGTTCCTGACTTTGAGAAACAGATTTTTTTACTGTTCCTCGCCTGAATTTACTAATTATTTTTTCAAGAATGAGGATCACTTCCAGTTCATGAGTTTCAGAAAACTTTCAAGACTTTCATCCAGATTGACTGTTCCTGTTGCACTGTTCAGCATCATCAAAGCATAGGCATCAATGACAGCATCCACTGGATCAATACGTTTTGTCTCTTCCTTGCGACCATTCCGGCGTTTCTTATCCACTTTGATTTCCCCGAAGGAATTGGCAACAACAGCCGCATTGACCATGCTCCATGTCAGAAGCTCGTTTTCTTGATCGTATTCGAATTTTCGTCCCTTGACCTGCAATTGTACTGCACAGGTTGCGTCGTTCAGATTTCGTGCTGACTGTGTAATGGCTACCACAGGACATCCAAACGCCTCTAAATCTTCCATCACACCGCCTGCATTATGCGGATCAATGCCAATGCCCAGAAATTCCAAGCCCAGCCGTTCTTTTAGCTTTGCTAGATGACTGATAATAAACTTATAGTCATTCATGAAGTCCATTTCACCGCCTGTTACAGTCAATAAGCCCTGCCGTTCCCATAAGGCATAAGGTGCGAGGTCAGTTTCCTGATGTTCTGCCAGTCGTCCTCGTGGCATAAAGCTGTGGCTGTACAAATAATAACGGTCATTTTCCATTGGAAACAACAGAGCAATACTTGTCAGGTCGCCGCTGCTGGATAAGTCAACACCAACAAAACATTGTTTGTAAGTTTGTGCAATTTCCTGAATTTTTCGTCTTGATGCACAAAGTTTCCATGCTTCCGGATTGATAAATTGGTCATTTGTGTTTTTGACCCATAAATTTAGGGATTTGCACAGAAAGTCAGCCAGATCATCTCCGCCCATATCCCTGGCAGTCTGTGCATCCTGCCGAAGAATTTCTAGACGTTCCGGATCTGCACAAGTAAATGGACACGCCTTAATCCAGTTTCTTTCGTCCCAGATGTCATCCTCATCATCCAGACAATAAATATCCGCAAAGAAATCATTAGCCGTATGCACTCCCATTAAAATATCACGGGCGTATTTATCTATTTCATAGCAGAAAGAATTCAGACGTTTCCCTCTGGTGGTAATCATAGAAATTAACGTCTCTGGCAAAGACCGAGTGCCGTTATACATCGCTTTATAGATAGAATTATCACGCATTTGATGCATTTCGTCTAGTGAACAAAATATTGGTCTGAAACCGTCATCAGCTCCAGAATCACGGCTGACTGCTTCAATCGTGCAATTGGTATTTAATGCCGTAATCAAATGCTTGTACTCTTGAATTTTGAATAATTCTGCTAAGTCGCTATCCGCTTGTATGAATTTCGCCATTTCTCCCCATGCAATTTTGGACTGTTTCCTTTTTGGTGCTGCTGTAAATAATTTTCCGTGATGATAACCAGAAAAGCCAGCTATATATGTACCTAAAATACCATTTTCCATAGATTTCCCCTGTTGTCTTGAAATAGATTTATAACGCCGTCTAAAGCGTCTTTTATGATTGGCTGACTTCTTCCAGCCGAATGTACAGCCAATGTCAAATGCCTGCCATTCCATCAGTCTCAGCGGTTTCGGCGCATCCCCCTCAGCAATTGTTAAAATTTCAGCATATTTTAAAATTTGCTCAGATGATTCACAATCCCAGTAATACGGAAAATCTTCTGTGTTCTGCCGTTTCAGGTCATTCAGATGACGTTCACAGGCAAGTCGGTGAAACTTCCCACTGATGACCTGACCAAAACAGACTTTTTCAGCATAACTTGTGACACGGTCAAACATCAAGATCACCAGTTTTCATAAATTGGGTAAATTTACTTTCTTTAGGGGCTTCGGGAGCTGTTGGAACAACAATCTTACATCTGCTACTGATCGTTAAACCTAAGCTGGCTGCTGTTGTGTGTGCCTGCTTGAAATACCGCTCCTGTCGTTTGTCCAATTTATCCATCATCTTCGCCCATTCCGACATATCGGTTAATTCCCCGTTCTTTGGTTTGCATTTTTGTGCCGTCCTAATATCCTTGACTGTTTGCTGATACAGATCTTCTGCTGTGACATAGTGAGCCAACGTCTCCACATCTGTTTCACCTAAAATATTTATTTTCAGGAGCTGTTCTGCAAGCTCCTGGAATCGTTTCTTTTGCTTTGCTGTAAGATAGGCTGGTGGTTTAATATGATCTGTACAAGGCTGAATTTCTGTAGCTTTCCGTTCTTCTATTTCAGATTTGGTTAAGTGCTTTTTGCCTTTTGTTATGATTAAGTTGATCGGTTCTTTTGGTCTGCCTATTGTTATCACCACCAGAAAAAAATTTTTTCATTTAGGGAGTTTTTTCTGTAATTTAGTTTTCTGTAACCGTTTTCCTCTATGTTCGTGGCAGAATTTCAACCGCCCCCCGGTTACAAAAAAATTCGCATATCTACCACACCAGGCTGCACTCTGCGTAACTTTTCCGGATGCCGAAGATTGTGGCAATGCGTGCAAACGGCTTCCAGATTGCTCCACTCAAGCCGGAGATTCCAACCCTCTTCCGTCTGGATTGGCTTGGTGTGATGAATTTCAACTGCAATGCCTGTGCATCCGTTATCCAGATGTGCTTCACACTTCCATGCCACTTGTTCTAGTTTATATCGGCTAAGATTCTTCCAATCCTTGGAGTGATAGAACTTCACATACTTCGGATTTCTCCGGCTGTTGTACTTTTTCTGCCGCATGGATTTGTTATGCTGCCGTTTCTCCTGCATGGATTGCTCAGCGATTGGCTTGCACGCTGCACAGTATGCTGTGCCATGCGGTATCAGTTTCTTGCATCGTGGACACGGTTTATAGGTCATTCCTGATCCTCCTAAATAGCAAGGCTTTCTCTCAGAGCATTGTCAATCCGAATCATATCAGATCTATCCAACGTAACTATGTATTGTTTCAATCTATCAATTGAAATTGTCCGGATCTGTTCCAGAAGAACACAGGACGGCACTTTGAAACCTTTGTTAATTAAGACATGCGTCGGCAAATGTTTCTTTGTGGCAGATGATGTAATCAATGCTACAATTGTTGTCGGTGAATAACGATTACCCATATTGTTCTGAATCACGACCG
>CAMWJT010000061.1 GCA_947174625.1 uncultured Ruminococcus sp. | reverse complement strand
TTCATCAAAATCAGTGTCAGCAAGATTTGACGGCTGTTTGCTTTCCGTATTTCTCAGATGCAGATACCCGGCTTCATACAGGTAATTAACACTGTTTTCAATGTCGTTTTTTTCGATATTCAGAGCATATTTGATATCTTTCAGACGATTGAATTTTGTTTTTAAGATATTCACGGTTCTCAGCACAGAGCCATTGTTTTCGACGAAATTTCCGGCTGAAATACGTCTGTTCAAAGCTTCTTTATCCATTTCCGATTTCTCCCTTTACTTCAAGCAAAATATCCATAATGCGGTCTAACTTTCTGCGGTTTTCGTTCTGTTCACGAAAAAAATCCTCTTTTGTAATGTAATCTTCTTTGATTTTTACAATATCATGCTTGCATCTGTCCAGTTCATCCATGGTACGTTTCAGAAAGAATGTGATGACACCAATTCCAACAGATAGTGCAAGTTCTATGATATAGCTAAGTTCCATGTCCTCACCGCCAATAAAAAAAGTGGTATAGCCGATTTTTCATCAACTATACCATAACATAAATACAGGGAAACGTCAAAGAAAAGTTTCTGGGAAAGTTTCTCAGAAAGTTTCCATCAGGATTTACCAGACACTAATTTTCTCACGGTTTTTTCTGAGATTCCGTATTCTCTTGAAAGACTTTTGTAATTTTTACCGTTGAATTTTTCCTGGATTTCTTTACAGATAACCTCTTTCAGAACCGTTCCAGCCTTACAGATGTAGATATGTGTGCCGCCATACTCCTCAACAAGTTTCCTGTAAGCCTCGATTCCAATCGTTTCTGCAAGATCTCTTTGTTCACCGGAAAGCTGATCGAGACATGTAATCTTTTCAAGATCCATAGAAATAATCCCTCCTAAAAATATAGCATAGCCGATTCCTATAAATCAACTATACCATATTTTGAAAAATTTTGCAACTGCTATTTATTCTGATTTCTGCTACAGCATAACGTTTCAGGACTTTAATCAGAAACAGCTCCGACAGAAGTTTTCTGCCGGAGCTGTCTGCCTTTCATTTTTTAGTCGCTGTCATGTAATGGAAAATCGCTTTGACTTGCTGGACTTGAGATATTTCTTGTAAAGTTCCTCATCCACTTCTCTGAGTGCCTTGCTGTCGAAACGTTCTGTTTCTGATTCTGTGTAATGCACTGTGAAAATATCAACAGCCAGTTCAGAAGTCTTGTTCTTGTCCATGTACGCCTTGATTTCGTTCTTCAGTTCATCAATAGCCGATTCCGCCTGTTTCTTCTGCTGTTCAAGCACCTTGATTTTCCTGATTTTCTCAGCAAAATCTTTTTCTTTTTTCTTTGTCAGTTTCATGAAAAATTACCTCCATTTTTTATTTTTGGTCTGCCTCATCAGTGCCGGTAGACTATTTCCGGCAGACAGCGGAACTTGTCCGCTGTTTCGGCTTATCAATTGATTTTTCATTTGATATTCATGTGTTTTGCAACTGCCACCAATTCTTCATAGGAACAATCGGAACAATCGCCATTCTGACATGCTAAATTGTACAGTTCCACCGTTCCTCTGATTGCTTGCACAGTCTGAGAAATCTTCCAGAGATAATCAATCTTTTTCTTGTCATCAGCGATTGCAGGAAAAAGTTTCTGAATATCTTCACGAAGAATGTCGGTTTTCTGATAAACTCGTGTAACTTTTCTCCTGTTAATTATCTGGGAATATTCATTGCGTCTGCTCTCCATCGTGAACAAAATCTGCGGATTGCCCACAAGTGCAATTCCGAACGTCTGTCCCATATCACTGAAATAGTCTGAAAAGCTTCTCAGTGCCTCTATTTGACTATATGTCAGGAACTGTGCTTCATCGACTATCAGAAGCATTCCGTCAGAAAGTTTTTCCAGAATCGCATCCCACATCTCATCCTGAAGCCGTGTCTTTCCGGCATTCACACGCTTTGCAATCAGTTTCAGCAGACTTTTTACAGTAGAGAAGCAGGTGTTCATGGTGATAGAAACTGTGTTGCTCGAATGGTCTTTCAGGTATTTCAGCACTGCCTTTGTCTTGCCGATTCCGGCATCTCCGGCGGCAACTGCAAGTCCGCCCTTTATCTGACACAGGTTCAGAACCGTGTAAATTTCACTGGATATGGAAGTCTCAACATAGTCAGTCGAAATATTAACCGGAAGCCTTGCATGTTGTTCCTTTACTTTAAAATAGTCAGCAAGCTTCTGCATCTGTTCTTCGACATCGCCGTCGTAAGTGCCTTTCCTGAGCTTGGAAAGAACTGTGTCAGACATACCAACAATCAAAGCAAACTGCTTCTGACTCTTTTTTTCCTTGATAGCATCCTCTAATTTCTGGAGGATAGCTTTCTGTTCTTCTGTATATTCATAACTCATAGTTAGAACTCTCCTTTTTGTTTCTGTGCATTCTGTAAGATAGTGTTCAGATTGACTGAAACACGCACACAATCGTCACCGGATACTTTCGGAAGCGATTCTTTCGTTGTGACAGGAATAATATGTTTCGGCATCTGTATCTGGAATTTGCCTTTGTTCTGTCTGGAAAGATACTGCAGATTTTCCTTATGTGTAACCTTGATTTTATCGCCCTGCAGTTCTTCGATACGCTCTCTGACCTGTCTGAATGTACTTGTCTTCTGGCGACCAAGCTCTGCAAGATTTTCCCTGCTTTCATGGAAATACTGCGTAATCAGCCAGTCTGCACACTGCCAGCTGAATAAATATCTGTCTTCTTCGTCGTAAAGTCTGACGGTGGACGGATCGTTTCTGTCATATCTCACGCAGACTTTTTTGCCGATATGCTGCCATGTCAGATGCTCATCATAATACCAGACTTTCTTGCCATGATAGGTGATAAATACACCATCACGCTTGATTTTTTGGAATCCTGCGTTTCTGAGCATCAGCAGGTCAAGAACATCCTCGCTTGCTTTCCGGATGGAAGTTTCTGCAATGGACGCATTCCAGACTGCAATTGCTGTCATGCCCTTGTATTTCAGCTCTCCGCCACCGTATTCAGCGACATTGAAAATATTGTCGGCATAATCTGCGAACGACCTACGAAGTTCTGCTTCTGTCTCAATATTCATATATTTAATCATCTTTTTCAGATTCTCCGGACGTTCTATAATTGTTCCGCCACAGTAACCATCCTGTGCAGTACAGAACTGTTCTTTGATAATTCTGTGAATACGCTCCACGACTTTTGCCTGTGCATTTGTGGGCAGTGCAAAAATAATTTTTATGCCCAGTTTGGCAATAATTGTAACCGGAAGATTGCCCTTTTTGTTCTTTGCGACTTTTCTGTTCCGGTCATCGCCTGCAATGTCAAGCGTTGTAAATTCACGACCATTGTCAAAATATAGCTGTTTTGGGATTCCAAATCTCAGCATTGAAAATCTCAGGGCATCCAGAGTTGAATTGGAATCCGGACTGTCCGTGATATTCCAACCGACTAAAACATTCGATTTGACATCAAGCACAGTCGTCAGATACATTCGCTTTGTAGTCTTGGAGTCAGCATCTTCTTTGATGATGACATCAAAAGTATAGTTATCCATAACCCAGATGTCATTTGCATAAATATTGCTTTTGTCACGATTTGCATAGGGTGTGCAGTGGTCATGAAATGCTTTCTCGCCCTCACGTGCATACTCCGTAATCGCAAACGGCAATGTCTTAATCTTCCTCCTGAAACATGACACTGACGGAATTTCTTCAATCAGCTCTGGGTATTCCTCCGTGATGAATGCACTCATTTCACGATAGCAGAGTGCGATTTTGGGTTTTCGTTGGTCAAGATAGAGTTGCAAAAAACCTTGCCAGATAATGCCATCATCATCGAGCTTGCTTTTTCCCCTGTTCCATCCGCCACGATTGTCAATCAGATCAGTGTAACATTCATTCTGATATGCCGAATATTTTCTGTAAAGAATATCTGTGCTGATTTCAATCTCAGGGTGCAAATATTTCTGATGGGCGACAAACAACTTGTCAAACTCAGTCTTGTCTTTCCGGTTGGAACGCTCCGCCTGCCACTCATTCAGCAAGTCAATCCAGAATTTAATTGTCAGACGTTCTTTTTCTGAAAATTCTTGAAACGACTTTTTAATGCCTTTGCAACGGTATTTCAAAGCCGTTGCAGAATCGTTTTGAGATTCAGTCTTTTCAGGCAGGATTCCTGTTGCGGTTCGCTTTTGCTTGTAGTACTTGGTTTGTAAGTCCTCTGAAAGTGCTGACACAGGAATTAAATATTTCATCCTACCTTTGCAGTTTCGTTCCTGCTTAGCTTCAATTTTTCCGTCTTTAAGTAATTTTTGGATATTTTGCAAAGAACATCCTTTAAGTTTTGATACCTCTGCAACTGTTAGATAGTCCATTTTTTCTCCTTTCTGCCGGAACAGGTAAGCCCGACAAAAATTTTTCTTGACAAATCACCTTTTTTGTGATACACTTAAAAATGAACATTAAAGAAAGTGAATTTCTTTCTCTAACGTTTCGTTCTCCAGTTTCAGGGTGGTTATCACGTCTTCAAAATGATAGCCCTGGGACTGGTTTTTTTCTAAGTGCATGATCAGGCGTTTGTTGATGCTCATGAATCTGCGTTTGCTTTTCAAGACTGCATGTGTCATTTCATTGGCAAGTCCCATGTGGTCTATAAAATCAGCCGTTACTTGCTCCAGGTCAAGCAGTTCCACAGCAATTTTGTACTGTACCTTAACATTGTCCTGCATCTCATCACTCAGAATCATTCCGCAAAGCGAGTTGACTGTGGATGCCATGCTGTTCAAATACGCTGATGCCCTGCATAAGTAGTTCATGCCTTTCACCTCTTTTCTGCTTTCAAGATACTGGTCTGCCATCATCAGCGTCAGGTGACCAATCCTGACGGACAGCGGAACTTGTCCGCTGTTTCGGCTATTTCTTCCAGTATTCCGTTTTGTTCGGTCTGGATGCGATTGCTGCATGATAGAAACATTTCTGTGCCTGCTGGAATCTTTCAAAATATCTTCCGAATCTCACGCCAAATCCGTCAGAATCAATTTCCCATACCACATAGGGTTCAGGAGCTTTCCGATTTTTTGCAATACAGCAGTCGTTCCATACTCCGAAAACAACATATCCCTCAATCTTTGAACCAATATGGATATTTTCTTTCACTCTGTCAAGGTCATCCGGTTCAAAACCAGATTTCTCATAATCACGAAGCTTGCACAAAGCTCCGTATAAATTTTTGTTGATTTTTCCGACTTCTCCAAAGTCTACCCCCTGACAGCTCCATGTGCCGTCAGGTTTTTTCTTTGTCAGCATCAGACTGCTCTCCTTTCTTCAACCAGAAGATAATCAATGCTCAGATCCAGTACCTTTGAAATCATGATAATCATCTTGGATGACGGACTGAAACTGTCACTTTCCAACTGTGAAATGTAGGGCTGCGAGGTCTTTGTTTTCCGGGCAAGTTCCATCTGGGTCATTTTTAATTCCTCACGGCGACATCTAATTTTCTTTCCGAGCGTCATAAAAAATCATTCCTTTCCTATTTACTTTTCGAGTTGCTTGTGATATGATTATACTAAGGGGTTTTATACCCTGAAATATAAGTGCTATTTATATTATAGTGCGTTTAAATGATTTTGTCAAGCAATTTTGTTCATTTAAATGAACTTTGTTTATTTTTCACAATTGATAGGAGTGTTGTTTGTATGTTTTATGATAATTTAAAAGCCATTTGTGACGAACAAGGAGTTAAAATTACTCCAATAGTTATAGAATGTGGTGGTGCAAAAGGCTCTATAACTAACTGGAAAAAAGGTGCTTCTCCAAATTCAGATATTGTGATGAAACTTTCAATGAGATTAAATGTATCTACAGACGAATTGTTATTTGGAAAAAATAAAACATTTCCAGCAATTGATTTGTCCCATTCATCTGTGGGAGCTATTGGTAAAAACTTTGATGGAATAGTGAATATACATCCCCCCATTCCATCTGATACAAAAACAGATGTTACATCTGTAGAGGATGAGCTGTCACAAGAGGTTTTGAGAATTTTAAAAAGCCTTCCTTTGAAAGAACGTACAAAATTACTATCTATGATTTATCGTTTTGAGGAAGATTATCAGAATACACCTTAATATAAATATATCTATATTATACATATCGTATAAAATTTATATACAAACCAGTTGGTATATGCTGATATTTTAGTTGGTATATTGGCATATCATTTTTTACCTATCAGGACATAATTTTTTCTAAAAATCTCAAATTATTAAAATATATTGAAATTCTCTGAAACGCTATGTTGCGTGCTTTCAACGGTTTTTCAAAACTTCGCAATACCTCGCAACGCTAAACTTTGCGAAAATTAAAAAAACCTCGAAATCGGATTTTTACTCCGAAATTGAGGTTTTATTTTTTTCATGTTAAATTTGTAAATTTAATATTGTTCATGTGTTTCCACTTGCTATCCGGCTATATATCGTAATTTTTCGGGTATTGTTCGCTTTTTTTCGGCTTTGCCCGGTTTTTTTCATTTTTGTATTTTGCGTGAAAGATTACAGTTGTCTTCGGGTATCTCCAGACGAGTGATTTCTACTTGTTCAATGCGTTTGCCGGACATTTTCATTACATGCACACGCAGTCCCTCACTCTCAAATACATCATCCTGGGACGGAATTTTTTCCAGAACTTCCATGACCCAACCGCCAATGGTCATAGCTTCAAAATCCGAATTGATTTCCAGAAATTCAAATACTTTTTCAATGTTCGCCTTGCCGGAGACAATAAACACATTTTCACTGACTTTCTGGATTTCCCGGACAATTTCATCATGTTCGTCCCAGATCTCCCCCACCAGTTCTTCAAGAATATCTTCCAGTGTGACCAATCCGGCTGTACATCCGAATTCATCCATGACAACGGCAATATGCTGCTGCTGTTCCTGCAACTCTTTTCGCAGATCACTGATTTTTTTGCTTTTCGGCACAAAAATTACTGGTTTGACAATCTCGGAAATCTCTGTCTTGCTCTGAAATGCCGTGTGATAAAAATCTTTATAATATAAAATACCCGTGATATTGTCCAGACTTTTTTCATAGACCGGCAACCGGGAATAACCGGATTCCGAAAACATCCGGGCAACATCTTCTTTGGAGCTGTCCGCCGGCAATGCCTCAATAT
>CAMWJT010000060.1 GCA_947174625.1 uncultured Ruminococcus sp. | reverse complement strand
ATCCACCGCAGTACAGTCCAGAGGTATTCAGTAAAGTGATGGAACAGGTGGAAAATTTCAAAGAAAATAATTAAGAAAAGATTATCTGGAGATATAAGATATGTCGAAAAAAATCAATCGGCCGTGAAACCTACCGGAAAATTAATAAAATAAGTCGTGAAGAACTGCAAGCGTTTCTTGTAAGACATACCGAAAATTTAATAGAAGAACTCACTTTTGAAAAAATACTATTGATCTGAAAGCAGTGGAAACTGACCTCTTCCAAATCAATGGCATCGAAAAAAACAATAAAAGCAGATGATCGCTGTGGTTGAGAAGCATTTAGAAGTATATTTTTTCACGCTACTACGCTAAATCATTCAGGTAAAAAAGGCTGTTCGGATTTTATTTATCCGAGCAACTTTCTTTTTATTCGCCGAGTATTTCCATTATCAGCAACGCTTCGTCCTTAAATGCTCTTTACCCCCTTGACTTTTCATGGCAGTTATATTATACTATATACAGAAACCTATATCAAGTAGTATTAAATCACTACATAGTATCAAAGACCATACCAGGGAGGGCTTACAATGGAAGAATGCATGAGCTATAAGGAATACCTCGTCAAGGTCAAGGAGAGCATCGTGACCGAAAAAGGCAACTGCCCCATAACTTCGCTTTTGAAAAAATTACAGGGAAAATGATGTAAGGGGTCAGGCATGAAATTAATTGAGAACAGTTTGCGTAGCGATATATTTTCTTACGCCAAGAAAAAATACGGCACAAAGCCGGAATATCTATGGAAAAGTGCGCCGAATTATGCGGTACTTCGTCATAGCGATAACAACAAATGGTACGGACTTATTATGAACATCACCTATGATAAGATTGACTCGCAGAAAACAGGCACAGTAGATATTCTGAATGTCAAGCTCGATGATATACTGCTCCGTGACCTTCTGATACAACAGGAGGGGTATTACATTGGCTATCATATCAGCCGTGGAAATTGGGTATCTGTTGTGCTTGACGGTACTGTCGGGCTTGAAGCGATCTGTCATCTGCTCGATGTCAGCTTCAATGTGACGGCTTCAAAAAAGAAAAAGCAGGAGCTGCGCCCTCCAAAGGAGTGGCTGATACCGTCCAATCCCAAGTATTTTGACATCGTTCACGCATTTGATAATACCAATACGATAGACTGGAAACAGGGTGCAGGGATCAAGAAAGATGATACGGTTTTCATGTATGTTGGTGCGCCTGTGTCGGCTATCCTCTACAAATGCAAAGTAACCGAAACCAATATACCCTATGATTTTCATACCGAGGGTTTGACGATCAAGAAACTGATGAAGATCAGACTGCAAAAGAGATACAATCCCGATCAATTCACTTTTGAGCGCCTGAAATCGGAGTATAGTATCTTTGCGGTAAGAGGGGCAAGGGGTGTGCCAAACAGCCTGAGTACTGCTCTGAAAGGAAAATGATATGTACAATTATGTTGTATTTGATGTGAAAACACCAAATCGGGCAAGTGACAGAATGAGTGCGATAGGTATTACCTTTAAAAACTCTCAGAATGAGGTGGAATAATGCATGATATATGGAATCCTTGGCACGGGTGTATCAAGAAAAGCGAGGGCTGCAAAAACTGCTATATGTATTTTCTTGACCGTATGCATGACAAGGATGGCTCACAGATCTACCGCACTAAGGCAGGCTTCAACTATCCGATACAGAAAGACAGGAAAGGCAATTATAAAATCAAAAGCGGAGAAATGATACGGGTGTGTATGACCTCGGATTTCTTTCTTGCCGAAGCCGACCCGTGGCGTGACGAAGCGTGGGAGCTGATGCGGCTGCGGAGCGATGTTGTGTTCTTTCTGCTCACGAAGCGTCCTGAGCGTGTTGCCGAGCATTTGCCAAAGAATTGGGGCAACGGCTGGGACAATATCTTTTTTAATGTCACCACCGAGAATCAGTGCCGTGCAAACGAGCGTATACCGATACTGCTTGATCTGCCGTTCAGGCACAAAGGCGTGATGTGTGCGCCGCTGATCGGTCGGGTGAGTATTCGCAAATATCTCGAAACGGGACAGATCGAACAGGTGCTTTGCGACGGAGAGAACTACAGCGGTGCCCGAACCTGTCATTATGATTGGGTACGTTTGCTTCATGACGAGTGCGTGGACAACAATGTGACCTTTGTGTTCTGCGGAACAGGCAGGCAGTTTGTCAAGGACGGCAGGCTCTACAAGCTCGAAGGCGGTATCCAGAGTCAACAGGCAAGGAAATCAGGACTCAGCTTTCAAGGCAAGCCGATACACTTTGACTTATATGACAGTTGGGGCTATCCGATCTCCGAGGAGGACAGATATAAACCTGTATTCCGTGAAAGATGCGATTACTGTGGTATGCAGATGACTTGTAATGGGTGCAGTGATTGCGGACGATGTAAGGAGGAATATTAGTCATGAAATTGCTTGTGGTTGAGGACGAAAGAGACTTAAATGAAATCATAACAAAAGAGCTGACTATAAATGGATATGTTGTTGACTCGTGCTTTGATGGACAAGAGGCGTATGAATATTTATCACTAAACGAATATGATGGTGCAATACTTGATATTATGCTCCCGAAAATTGATGGGTTTGATGTACTTGAAAGAATCAGAAACAAGGGGATTCAAACCCCGGTGCTGTTTCTGACTGCGAGAGATTCCAAAAAAGATATTATCCGTGGACTGGATTCAGGGGCAGATGATTATATTGCAAAGCCATTTGATCTGGATGAACTTCTCGCTCGTGATCGTGTCATGCTCAGAAAAAAGGTTGAAACCCGTGAAAATATTTATCGTTGTGGGGAACTTGTTATTAACTATAATAATTATACAGTTTTTCGCAGAGATAAGCCGATTTCACTTTCTGCAAAAGAATTTCAGTTATTGCTGTATCTTGTAAGAAATCAAGGCATTGTTGTAACAAGAGAGCAGATTGAAAATAATCTATGGCATTTTGAAAGTGAAAACAGTTCCAATATTATTGATGTCTATGTACGCTATCTGCGTAAAAAAATTGATGATGGATATGACAAAAAGATGATACACACTGTCAGAGGAGTTGGTTACCAATTAAAAGCAGAATGAAAAACAGGTCTGTTATGACCTGCATTATGACAATATGGCTGTTATCTGAAATTATCATGTTTTCTCTTATGACTTTGTTTGTCCAGTTATATATTACGCAGTCAGTTGAGCTTGCTGTCCGGAGCAGTCTTTCACGACAAATTACCAGTCTTTCGGAGCATATCGTGAGTGATCATGGGAAACTTCGTGTTGATGAGAGTAAAATTGAGAAAAAATATCCTGATATGTATATTGTTGTGATTGACGGCAAAGGGAATGTCCTATGGGGATCCGCCCCGGACGGTGTAAGAATTGATACGAAAAGAGCGTTCGCACCTGCAAAAATCATGGCAGAGAAGGTTTCTTATTACTACATTGATCGGGATATCAAATACACAATGTCTGACAACGGATTTGTACGAGCCTATGTCAGCGAAAAAGATGTTCTCAGCAGTTACATTCCGATGAGAGTTATCTTTTTTGGCGGAGTGGTACTTGTGTTTGCAGTTTTCACTATAGCAATGCTGTATGCGCTGAAACAGTTCCAACATTCTGTTAAAATAATGGAAACAAGTGTAGCGAAAATCGGCACTTCACAGCAGTCAGATAAACATATGGAAGAAACTGGTCATTATAAGGAAATTAACTCTCTTATAAAAGCTAACAATCGTATGTTAGACCGTATGAATGAGATTTTCAATCAGCAGGAACAGTTTTCTTCGGATGTTGCACATGAGTTAAAAACACCAATTACTGTGATTAAGGCACAAAGTCAGTATGCGTTGCATAATATGGAACTTACAGCTGAGGAGAAAAAAACGTTTGAGGTCATTTTAAAACAGGCACAGAAAATGCAGGAACTTGTCATTACGTTGCTTATGTTGTCTCGTCTTGAATCTGGGGACAAAGAGGAAATGCAGGAATTAATTGATTTAACAGAAATTGTTTCTGCTGTATGTGAAGCGGAACAGTACAAATTATCTGATTGTCACATCAGATTTCGGATCACAGACAGCAATACAGCAGAAACATCCGGGAATATTAATCTTGTTACGATAGCCGTCACGAATCTGATTTCAAATGCTGTAAAATTCAGTCGGGATCATGGCATAATCGAGGTGGAAACCGGCGAGAAAGACGGCTTTGCCTTTGTAAAAGTAACAGATCATGGTATCGGTATGACGGAAGATGAACAGAAAAAAGTGTTTACACGCTTATTTAAGTCTGATTCGTCACGCAACAGCAACGGTTACGGACTGGGAATGCCGATTGCTTTAAAAATTGCGAAAAAGCACGGAGGTACAATCCAGGTGGAAAGCAAGCTCGGAATGGGCAGCTGTTTTATACTTTATCTGGCAAAGAGTCCATGAAATTTATTTTATGGATTCTTTGCCCTGTTTTTAATCTAATTTTAATGATTGTAGTTTATACTATTGCCAGGGGTTCTTTAATGATGAAAGAGAGACTAATGAAAAAAAAGAAAATGATAGCTGTTATTGCAGCTGTTTTGATTGTTGGTGCACTGGTCACATGCTTCGTTATCATGAATGCTTCACAAACAATAAGCGGTGATTGGGAGATGGTTGTTAACCCCGAAATCACAGATTCTACACCTGATGAAGTGAATCGTTTCCAAAAAGTATACTATGCCTTCAGCGAACCAGGTAAATACGGAGATGGAGAATATAAAACGATTTTTGACGGCGGTATTGAAGCAGGTGAATATAAACTGTCTGAAAAAGACGGCAAAAGCTATATCAATATGGGCACTGTAGACCTCGAATACAAAATAGAAGGTTCGGAGCTTACTGTTACATATCCTGAAAGTTCTGATGAGCAGACGGAAGAAAAATTATCATCAAAAGATTATGTTTTCAAAAGAGCAAAAGCACCTGAATACGAAAAGGAAGCTTATGAAGCCTTTGAAACAGACAAAGGTCTGATTGCTGAATGGGTAACAGAGGAAAGGTCTCTTTCTTACTATACGATCGAATTGTCCTATACCGAAACTGTGGAGTTTCTGGAAACTGGTGTTATGGTCATCAGATACTACAGCGAAGATCTGGCACTTGACAGATCTATGTATTATGCGTATACGGTCGAGGATAGTACTTTGATTTTCAGCCTCGTAACGGACAAAGAAACAACGTATACAGTTTCTTACACATTCGATCAGGATGGAAATCTTAAATTTGAAAATGATAAAACAACAGCTTCGATTTTTTCAGATGCTTTTTTCTCTGATGTGACATACTATCACAAAGAAAAAGATAATAAATAAGCTGTATAGATTGCGTAGTTCAGCTTATTGTAATATTAAATTAAAATGAAAGGATGATTTTATGAAACACAGCCTTTTGAAACGATTGCTGTCAATTGCACTTGTGGCAACCTGCATCACCAGTGTTGCTGTTCCGAATACAGCAATCTGCCTGAAAGCCAGGGCGGAAGCATCCAATGCTGAGCCAATCAAAAACGAATATCAGATTTTATCACCTGTTCCGTCAGGTTCCTCAATCTCGCCTATTGAACAGCCTGCTCGTCTGGATTCCTTGAAAGGCAAAAGAATAGCACTTGTGGGAGGGAGTTTCTCTGCTTCTGTCACACACCAGGTTATCAGTGATATGCTGAAAGAGGAATATGGGTGTATTACTTATTATATGACGGACGAAATCGGCAAAAGTGGTACATTCAATCCGAACAGTATCAGCGACAAATCCAAAGAATTTCAGCAGAAACTCAAAGAATACAAGATTGATGCTGTCATTTCAGGGAACTGTGGCTGTGGTATCTGTACTGTAAAGGAAACAGGCAACGGACTTGCGGCAGAATATGCAGGGATTCCAGCGGTTGTGGTCGGAGCTGAAGCATTTGTTCCCCAGATAGAGTCAACAGGCTATAATAGAGGTGTACCTGTTGTCAGAACAGCTGCATATCCCGGAGCATTTGCAAGCGATACAACCGAAGTACAGCAGAAAAAAGCTCGTGAAAATCTATATCCCCAGATCGTAAAAGCTCTTACGACCCAGATCACGCAAGCGGAAAAGGATAGAATTGCGGGAGATGTAGCCGGTGTAAACTATGATGATATTGTCTTTACTGGCTCACACGAGCGTGTTCAACAATTTTACGAAGTCAACGAGATGTCTGACGGGCTTGCCGTTGTACCGCCTACCAGGGAAAAAGTAGAATATTATCTGCAATATACGACATATCAGGCGACAGATATTGTCAATACAAGAAACGGCGAAGTACAGGACGTACCGCCTGCAAATAGAGAAATACTCGCTTATCATGTTGCAGTTAATGCCATTATGGCAGGCTGTCCGCCGGAGTATATGCCGCTGTGCATTGCCATTACAAGATGCTTTGCAAATGGTAATTTTTACAAATCGCTGGCAAGTACGCATGGCTGGACTCCATATGTCCTGATAAGCGGTCCTATCGCCCGACAACTCGGCATTTCTTATGAAGACGGAATGATAAATGAGGAAGCCAACAAGCTTTTAGGAAGATTTGTTTCGCTCGCTATGCTGAATCTCGCCGGATATAAGATTAAAGAAAATCGAATGGGCACTTTTGGATATATGTTGCCGATTGCATTTGCCGAGGATGAGCAGACTTGTCTTGATATAGGCTGGAATCCTTACCATGTTGAAAAGGGCTATGATCTCAACACAAGTGTAGTGACCTGCGGTTCTACTCTTACCTGGGGCAACCCGATAGAAATAGGTACAACAGACGCAGATAAGGCAATTCAGCTTCTGTCATGGGATGTTACTGAAAAACAACAGAACGGTCTCGGTAATACGAATCCTCGTGAGGCTCGTATGATCTGGCTTACAAAAGATGCAGCCGCAACCATTGCAAAAAGTGCAAGCTCCAAGACAGAATTAAAAAATACGCTTATTGATACGGCAAGAAGACCCCTCTGGATGCGGACATATGCACATTATTGGGCGAATACGGGCTCAAAAATTCATATGAACACTACTTTCGATCAGCATTATAATGACATCAAAAAAGGTGTTTCTACCGAGAATGTGGAACGGGATTATGTTTCCCAGACACCTGTGCCGGAATGGCTCAAAGGTAT
>CAMWJT010000059.1 GCA_947174625.1 uncultured Ruminococcus sp. | reverse complement strand
ACTCTTTTCTTCCTAAAAAACCCTCTGTCTTTTCTAATTCTAATATGCAGGAGGATTTTTTTTGCTTGCTTGACTGATTTTTCCATCGAACTCACGTTTTTACACAGCTCACGGACAAACGTATTTTCATAGATATGCAGTTTTCCGGCGATTGCTGAAATAAATTTTAGTGGGTGAAACTGTGCCTGGTCTGGAAATTTCACAGCTCCGGCAACAGCAAACGGCAGTGGTAATTTCTCACAGAACTGCACCGGACAGCCGATTTTCTGCAAGACATTTATTTCGTTTTCCAATTTATGTCTGTTATTAATAGAATACACATAATTATCCTGATACTTGAAATCACAATCGATATTCTGACATAGTTCCGTATACTTCCTGAATGCTTTCTGATTGACAGACAAATATTTCTGTGCTGTTTCTATTCCATAATTTTTTACGATTTTTTGATAAATCAGACCATGCTGACAGGTAATTTTTGCCGTAGTATTCTGTGTTGTTCCCGAACAGATTTTTTCCTTTTCGACGAGAAGATAATTCACACCAGCCTGATGCAGGAAATATGCTGTCAGAATTCCTGCTATTCCGCCGCCAATTACGAGTACATCTGCATGAATTTCACCATTCAGTTCCGGAAATGTTGGAAGTATCGTAGTTTCCTGCCATACTGATTTCATAAGTCCTCCTGTATTCGTAACGCCATCTGAGCAGTCTCAAATGGCGTTTGATTTGATCAATATTATCTTTCAAATGGTTCTGTATGCCATACTTTCTGTGATGATGCCTCTGTTCCTGCAATAATCGGATTTACTTTCTTTTTTCCATGCTTTGCTTTACCTTGAATCTCTGGTACAGGCGATACATGATTATGCGATTGTATATGCGTATTTTCCGGACGTTTCATTCCTTGTTTTGCCATGTTTCTCACCTCGAAGTTAGTATGTGCCATGCGCATCTGTTTATACACGGATTATTTATTTCAGACTGTGCCATACTACAAACAGGAGGTGTATTATGGCAAAAGATTATTTTCATGGCTGGTATTTCAAGTGCATGACTTCGAACAAATCCATTGCGATGATTCCGGCACTGCACAGATGTAACGGCAGAGAAACCGCTTCACTGCAAATTATCACAGATGATGCAACATACAATATTCCCATTCACAATCTGGAATTTCAGGAGTCGCCGCTGTTCGTCAGAATTGGCAGCAGTATTTTCTGTGAAAAAGGCATCCGACTGCACATTCACACGAAACAGATTCATGTAGAAGGAGTACTCCGGTTTAAAAAACTGACATCAATCCGCTATGACATTATGGGACCATTTTAGTTTGTGCCATTCATGCAGTGCAGACATCGTGTATACAGTATGCGACACAGAATTGATGGCATTCTTACAGTCAATGGACAGCAGTATATTTTCCGGAATGGAATCGGTTATCTTGAAGGCGATCGTGGATATTCGTTTCCGAGTCAATATCTTTGGACACAGTGTATCTTTCCGAACGGTTCGCTTATGTTGTCTGTTGCAGATATTCCGCTGATGGGACTGCATTTTCATGGCGTGATCGGTATTGTGATCATTGACGGACAGGAACATCGAATTGCCACTTATCTGGGGGCAAAACCCGACTATATTCATCAGAATACTGTCGTGATAAAGCAGGGTGATTACTGTCTGACTGCAAAAATGATTCAGAAACATGCAAAGCCACTGAATGCCCCTGAACATGGAAAAATGAGCCGCATTATTCACGAAAGTTTATCCTGCAGGGCATTCTATCGGTTTGAGCATCAAGGGAGAATCTTATGTGAATTTGTCAGCGACAGGGCAAGCTTTGAATTTGAGTTTTAAAGTATATCACTAAATCAAGCTGTGATTTTAGAAGTCAATGGAGACAGCTTTGTACAGCTGTCTCCATAATTGATTATCCTATCAGTTCATTTGTCGGCGGAAAGCATTGATGATCTCTGCAAATATAGAAAGTGGTTTTATCATTGATACAAGAATATGCTTTACTTTCTGGTACGATAGTGATTGTACTGAAAAACGGAAGTTGATTTTTCAGTGCGAATAAATCATCATCATGTTTCAGGACAATCGTAATATGCTGAGGCGGATTTTCATAGAGAAGTACTGACAATAAAAACAGACTATATCCAGCCGGATCATGCTGTGCCTGTGCTGACATAAATGTGATCTGTTTTTCTGCAAGTTCCCTGTACTTTTCCTGTTCTGTGATCTGACACAATCTTACCAGATCATACGTCATGACGGAATTACCGCTTGGAATCGCACCGTCAGTTGTTTCTTTCGGATCAAGAAACAGTGTATGATGATCAGGTTCACACAGATAAAAGCCATTGTTCTGATAATCAGCAAATTTCCTGACAGCTTCTGTGCATAATTTTTCCGCAGTGTCCAGATAATCGCTATTCAGTGTAGAATGATACAGTTCCAGCAGAGCGGCGAGATAAAAAGCATAATCATCCAGAAAAACCTTTTCAGAGTGCTGTCCGTTACACCAGCAGTGACAGAGCTGATTCTTATCACACAAATGCATTTCAATAAACTTTTGTGCTTTCTTCGCTGTTTCAAGATAACTCTCCTGATGAGATACTCTGAACAGCATCGAAAATGCAATGATCATCAGTGCATTCCAGGAAAGCAGAATTTTATCATCCAAATGAAGAACTGTACGTTTTTTTCTATCATCATACAGCAGTTTCAATTCCCTGTCAAATGAATGATGCAGATGATTATTTTTCAGAAGATTCAGAATATTCTTTCCTTCAAAATTGCCGTCCGGAGTAATATCGAAACATTCTGCGAATTTTCTGCCCTGTTCTTCTCCCAGAACATTCAGGATTTCATCGTAATCAAACGTATAAAATTTTCCTTCTGTGCCTTCACTGTCCGCATCCTGTGCAGAATAAAATCCACCCTCCGGAGAAGTCATTTCCCTGAGAATATACTCTGCTGTTTTTTTAGCAGTATCGAGGTATATCGGATGATTTGTCATGCTGTAAGCGGCTGTATAAGCCATGATCAGCAGTGCATTATCATAGAGCATTTTCTCGAAATGCGGTACAAGAAAATATCTGTCTGTCGAATATCTGGAAAACCCATATCCGATCTGATCGAAAATACCGCCTTTCCGCATTTGAAGTAGTGTTGTTTCCGTCATCTATAATATATTGCTGTCTTCATTCTGTTTTGCATACAGCAGAAGAAACAGCAGATTGTGAGCTGCCGGAAATTTCGGAGCAGAACCAAATCCGCCATACACGTTATCAAAGCTTCCGGAAAACTGTTTTATTGCATCCTTAATCAGATTTCTTTTTTCATCAGTAGTTTGGTATAAATTTTCTTCCTGTTTCATCAAAGTGGTGATAAAGTCAGCAGATTTTAAAAGCTGATTCTGATGTGTATTCCATTTTTGAGAAATTTCACGTAGCAATTCCAGAAATCCGGGCATACCGTATCTTGAATTCACAGGAAAATACGTTCCTGCAAAAAACGGTTTTTTCTCCCATGTCATAAAAATACTCATAGGCCATCCGCCATTACCACCGGTCATTGCCTGACAAACGGACATATATACACTGTCAATATCGGGACGTTCTTCTCTGTCTACCTTGATGTTGATAAAATGCTGATTTAGGATTTCTGCGATTTCTTGATGTTCAAAACTTTCATGTGCCATCACATGACACCAGTGGCATGTGCTATAGCCGATACTCAGGAAAATTGGCTTATCTTCTATTCTGGCTCTTGAAAATGCTTCTTCACACCACGGATACCAGTTTACCGGATTTTCTGCGTGCTGCAAAAGATACGGACTTGCTGAATTCTTTAGATGATTGCTCATTACCATCACTCCTTTTCTTAAGTACCACTGCGCTTTTAGAAAGTATGCCCTGTATGAATCAAATTACACCTGATCATTTTGACAAATGAATGATAAATCTGATATGATATAGAAATGAGAGAAAATACTGAAAAATCAAACATCTTGTTTACAAATAATCAGAAGAGGCAAATATTCCATTATGGTATCGGAGAAGAATCATATTGCTCAGAGTGATGCCGTTCTGAATATGTGCATTGCTGATGATGCTTTCCGGCATTCCGAGAACATCCTGAATCAATGTCAACGGATAGACACTCAGATCAAGCAGAACACCGCCTCCGCAGTCAGTACGGAATAACTTGTTTTCTGCAGGAACGAAATTACTGAAATCTGCTTTAATATATTTGATGCTTCCGATTCTGCCGCTTCTGCAACATTCTATTGCTTTCCGATAAGCGGTTACGAAACAGTTAGCCTGAATTTATAAAAATTTACAAAAATGTGTAAATATTTAATCACAGGGCTTCCGCATGAAAAATTCACAAAAATATGTTATAATTGACTAAAAAGGAAATAGGAGGTCAATTATGACAAAATATTTTGAAGAAATAGAGGATACAAGACAGCAGTGGAAAATCAAATATTCACTTGTTGAGGTGATTGTGATGACAATCATAGCAGTGACAGCAGGAGCAGACAATTGGAGCGAAATAGCAATGTATTGTAAAGGGAAAATAAGAATGTTTCAAGAAAAATTCTTATTGAAGTTAGAAAACGGAGTGCCGACAGATGATACATTTCAGCGAATTTTTGCTATCATAAAGCCTGAACAACTGGAGAAATGTTTCAGAAACTGGGTGAAATCTGCATTTCAGACAGAAGAAAATGAAATCATAAGTCTTGATGGAAAAACAATTTATGGCAGCCGCATGGATGATTACAGTTTCATTCACATGGTCAGTGCATGGGCAAATCAGACAGGAATTGTACTCGGACAAATCCGTGTAGATGACAAGAGTAATGAAATTACTGCTGTTCCGAAGCTTCTTGATTTAATCGAAGTGGAGAACTGCGTTTTTACGAGCAATGCTATGAGTTGCCAGAAGAAAACCGTAGAAAAAATAATTTCCAAGCATTGCAATTATGTGATTTGTCTGAAAGGAAATCAGGAAACATTACATGAAGATGTGAAATTATATTTTGAAACGGCACTTGCAGAACCACAGTTATATGATTTTGTAAAATCGAAGCCCCGAACAGAAAAGGGGCATGGCAGAATTGAAACAAGACAACATTTTCTTTCTACGGAAATCAGTGATTTTATTTCTCAGGATGAGTGGAAAGGACTTGCTGCAATCGGTATGGTACGTTCAAAAAGAATCATAAATGGTGAGGAGTCTACAGAAAACCGATATTTTATGACATCTCTTACAGACTTGAAGAAATTTTCTGATGCGGCACGTAAACATTGGGGAATCGAAAATGGGCTGCATTGGTGTCTTGATATGAATTTCGATGAAGACAGATGCCGTACAAGAGTGGATAACGGTGGTGAAAATTTGGCTGTTATCCGGCATATTTCTTTGAATTTATATAAAGCTTTTACTTCTGTTAAGATTAGCATGAAGGCAAAACGTTTTCGTTGTTCTTTTGATGATGATTTTCTTTGCTCCGTCATTTTCAACAAATTATCTTGATTTTTTCATGCGGAAGCCCTGTATTTAATCAAAAAAAGTCTTGACAAACATGACAAATTATGTTATAATAGTATGGCTACAACTCCCTCTATGATTTAGAAAGTACGATCAACAAAGCAACAAGTAATATTAACAGAATGAATACTTTGCTTGATAAATATGTTAAGGTGTATGCAACATGAATAAAAAACGAATCTTATTTGGTGGACTATATGCTGCTTTATTTCTAATTTTATCAGGCTGTGATGCAGACATACAGGAGTCTATTCCTATGACTTCGAGCAACATACAGGATACAATGGTTTCTTCTGGACAACAAAGTGAACAGTTTTATCTTGATGCAACATGGGCTGCAGCATCTGCAATTATAGCAGAATCTGGAATGTATTTTGCAGAGTATCCCGTACAAGATACAGTTGTGCATGATATATTCCGTCAGGAGGACGGTTTAGGCAGTGAGATTCTTTCACGCCATCCATATCTAGAGGGCATGGAATTTATTATCGTACTCAATGAGAAGAATTTTCCTCTCAATGTATTTTTGTATCAGCCGAATACTGATCCTGTTAGCATGGCATGTGCTGGTGAATATGACAAGATATCTGACTGGGGCTTTGCTTCATGGGCTAATGTATTAGAGCATTTTGAGTTGTCTACGTTAGATTCAAGCGAATTTGATACTAGTCCACAGGATTAATAAAATAGTCTGTGCATTAAAAAATGTACAGACTATTTTGTTTTACCATATTTTCAAGACAAAAATAAGTAGCTACAACACTATGATAGTGAGATTATGGGGGCGACATTTCATCCACATTGCTTCCATGAAAAATAATTCTTTCTGTTTCGCAATCGAAAGCAGTTCTTGAAACAAAGGCCATATAATTCAGCATCTTCACAGCCTGAGAGTGCTTTTGCGAATGTATGAGCAATTCTTCCAGATTTTATCTGAGTATTTCTTCCTATCAATTTCCTTCCTGAAATGCAGATATTTTAGCACAATATATTCTATCCAATTTGGAAAAATCTACCAGTGAATTGATAAAAATACCCAATTCTTTCCATTCTGCTGGAAAATAACACCAGCATCGGATTTTTTTGCACTGTGGCTGGTATATCGTGATTTTATAGCTATGTCCGTCACGTCCCCCGGGTAATCGGATATTCTTATCCATATCAGAATTCAGAACCCGACGGACTATCTGAGTCTGATTTGCATCAAGTGTTTGATGAAATATCGGTGATTTCTGATACATCAATTCTGAATATTCCTTTGTCCGGACAATCTCTTTCAAAGACAGAGACTTTTCAGGCTGAATTATCCGATTGGCTTCCACAGCAATCTCAATGAATTTCCGGTCAGGAAATCCTGTTCTCCAGAACATGGTCATATGATGATGACTCATCTCATGAATCTGAAAATAGACTGATGGATGTTCACGATAGGATGTTTCAATTGTCAAGTCAATCAAATGATTCAAACTTTCAATTTGATGACGATAGAAATTTTCTTCAAACATAAAAACTTACAGCATCCTTTCTTTATGAATGAATCAGTTCTATATGCAGGTAGATTCATGATCCAATATTTTTTTAGTATAACATATTTTTTCTAAAAAAGCAACAATTTTCCAAACATCTGAATTTAAAATATCGTACTCTTCACCAAAATCGATCCTCCAGTGGTATCATCAGAGTAGAGATAAAAAATGACGAAATCTGTAAATTTCGTCACTATGCACAAAGTATATTAAA
>CAMWJT010000058.1 GCA_947174625.1 uncultured Ruminococcus sp. | reverse complement strand
CTCGGTACACAGATGAAGGCAACAGGCGAAGTTATGGCAATCGGGACAAGTTTTGAACAGGCGATCATGAAAGCTGTCCGGTCGACAGAACTCGGTGTAGATTCCATGAATATGAAAAAATATCAGGAAATGCCAATTGAAAATATCCTGGAGCTGTTGCAGAACAGTGTCGAGGATGAAAGAGCATTCCAGGTATTTGCAGCGTTGAAAAAGGGTGTTTCTGTGGAGAGAATCCATGAAATTACCATGATTGATGAGTGGTTTCTTGAAAAATTAAACAATCTTGTGGAACTCGAAGACTGGCTTGCATCCGGCGAACTCACAGAAGAAAAATATCTGCTTGCCAAGCAATACGGTTATCTGGACAGCACGATTGAGAAATTTTCGGGTCAGAAGTGTCCCATGCACAGACATGCTGTCTACAAGATGGTAGACACCTGTGCCGGAGAATTCAAAGCGGAAACACCTTATTTCTATTCGACTTATGATGATGAGAACGAAGCGGCACAGTTTATCGAAAGAACAGACACCGGCAAGAAAAAAGTCGTTGTGTTCGGTTCAGGACCCATCCGGATCGGACAGGGGATCGAGTTTGATTATTGTTCTGTACACTGCGTCTGGACACTGAAAGAATTAGGCTATGAAGCCGTGATCTGTAATAACAATCCGGAGACAGTTTCTACGGATTTTGACACAGGTGACAGACTGTATTTTGATCCGCTTACACCGGAGGATGTTGACAACATCATTGAAACTGAAAAGCCTTATGGTGTTGTTGTGCAGTTCGGCGGACAGACGGCAATTAAATTAACCAGACATTTAGCCGATAAAGGTGTGAGAATCCTGGGGACTTCTGCGGATAATATTGATGCTGCGGAAGACAGGGAGCGTTTTGACGAATTACTAGAAAAATGCGGCATTCCACGTCCGGAAGGCTTCACCGTCATGACGACAAAGGAAGCAGTCAAAGTCGCTGAAAAACTCGGTTATCCGGTTCTGTTAAGACCATCTTACGTGCTCGGCGGTCAGAATATGATTATCGCACATTCTGAACAGGATGTCATCGAATACATGGGGATTATCACATCTCACATGATTGAAAATCCGGTTCTGATTGATAAATATATGATGGGTACAGAAGTAGAAGTGGATGCGATCTGTGACGGCAAGGATTTCCTGATTCCCGGAATTATGGAGCATATTGAACGTGCGGGTGTTCATTCCGGCGACTCGATTTCAATCTATCCGGCGCAGAATCTGTCCCGGAAAATCCGGCAGACAATTATTGAATATACCAGACGGCTTGCACTCGCTCTGGAAGTGATTGGTCTGGTCAATATCCAGTATGTTGTCTACCGTGATGAAGTCTATGTAATTGAAGTCAATCCGAGATCTTCCCGGACAGTGCCTTATATCAGCAAAGTGACCGGGATTCCCATGGTGGATATTGCGACAAAAATCATGTTCGGTGCAACATTGAAAGAATTGGGCTATGAAACGGGACTGCATCCGGAAGGGGATTATGTCGCAGTCAAAGTTCCGGTGTTCAGCTTTGAAAAATTGCAGGATGTGGATACCATGCTTGGACCAGAAATGAAATCCACCGGCGAATGCCTGGGAATTGGAAGAAATTTCGAGGATGCACTCTTGAAAGGCTTGGTTGCTGCCGGGTATGATCTCAAACGGGAGGGCGGTGTGCTGATTTCCGTCCGGAACAGCGAAAAGAAAGAGATGATCCGGATTGCAGACAAATTCTCCCGGATGGGTTTTGATTTATATGCGACAAGCGGCACGGCAAGTTATCTGAATCGCAACATGATTGCGACGAATACCGTCCGGAAGATTTCCGAGGGCAGCCCGAATACGTTGGATCTGCTGGAGAGCGGTAAAATTCATTATATGATTTCAACGTCCGCAAAAGGCAGAATGCCGGCAAGAGATAGCGTCCGGATGCGTCGGAAATCCGTGGAACGTTCGATTTGTTCCCTCACAGCAGTGGATACAGCCAATGCACTCGCCAATGTATTATTGTCCGAGAGAACGATTGACGACGTGGAATTGATTGATATTACAAAAATCTAAAAATGAAAAAAAGCCTCTGTTCTGAATTTCTGGAAATCAGGGGCTTTTCTTATAAAATTATAATAATTCAGAGGTTTTGTGTATGATGCCAGAAAAATTAACTGTGCCGGAATGTGTAATCTTTCCGTCGGATTATTTTAATCCCCGACAGGTTGATCCGGATTTGCAGGCGGAATATTATGCGGCATCCGGGATATATCGTTGTATTTTATTTAATTATGAAAAATGGTTTTTTGAGAATCGGCTTGCGCTCAGTGAATATCCTACGCAGGATATTCCGGCGATTTACCGAGGGGGGATGATGAAACCAGAACAGTATGCATTGTTTTATCAAGAACTCCGGAAACAGCATATTTGTCTGATGACTTCGCCGGAGGCATACCAGAAATTCCATTTGTTTCCGCTGATTTATCCGGAAATCCAGAAAGATACTGCTCGGATTCTGGTCTATCCGGATGGGATTGTGGTAAATCTTGCACAGGTCAAAGAGAATTTTTCAAAATTCCTGGTCAAGGATTATGTCAAGTCCGCAAAAGGCTCTGGATTCCCGGATTTTTTTAATGCTTCTGTGACACAGGAAGAATTTGACCGGGCAATGACAATATTTTACCGGGATCGTGCGGACTTGTATACCGGCGGTATCTGCATTAAAGAATTTCTGGAGCTGAAACGTTATCATAATTTTACAAACGAATATCGGGTTTTTGTGGCGAATCACAGGATTGCCGGAATTTACAAAAATTCTCATCAACCCGAACAGGCACAGACGTTCCCGGTGGAGTTAATCCGGGATTATCTGGAGCTTGACAGTCCGTTCTATACACTGGATTGTGCCGAACTGGCAGACGGTACATGGAAGATTATCGAAACCGGGGACGGACAGGTTTCCGGGTTGCCGGATGAAATTTGTCCGGTGGATTTTTTCCGGATGCTCCGGCAATGTTTCCAGGGGTAATTTTTAAAATTTGTGTAGTTTAGATAATTTTTTTTATTTTTTTGATAATTTGATATGCGTATTGACAGAATACCGGATCTGTGTTATAATAAATAAAGTAATTAAAAATCGGAGGTTCTTCATCATGAAGTATTTGCAGGGAAAATTTCCCATTCTCAAAAAACAGGCACTTGCCAGGGATGTCTATCGTTTCTGGATTTCCTGCCAGGAAGTTGCGAAAATTGCTCAACCCGGTCAGTTCGTGCATATCCTGCCGCCCGGTTTCGGACTCCGCAGACCAATTTCCATTGCCGGAATTGATCCGGAACATGGCATTCTCCAGATTGTATTTGTCATCAAGCATGAGGGGACGAGAATTCTTTCAGAACTCCGTCAGGGGGATGAACTGGATATGATTGCACCGTTGGGACATGGCTTCACGCTCTTGCCGGAGGCATCGCATGTTGTGCTTGTCGGCGGCGGAATCGGTGTGCCGCCCATGTTACCGCTTGCGGCATATTATGGAGAAAAGGCAACGGCAGTTTCTGGTTTCCGGAGTTTTCAGCAGGTTATCTTGCAAGAAGATCTGGAAAATTACGGCGCAAGTACCATCTGTTGTACGGAAGATGGTTCAGCCGGCGCAATTCAGGGATTTGTCACAACACCGTTAGAACAGTTGTTAGCAGAGGGTGTAGATGCCGTCTTTGCATGCGGTTCACAACCCATGCTCAAAGCCGTTGCGGAGCTGTGTATCAAAAATCATACGTATTGCGAAATTTCTATGGAAGAACGCATGGCATGTGGGATTGGTGCATGTCTGGGCTGTGCGTGCAAAATAAAAAATCCGGATACAGAAGAAATCCAGTTCCTGCATGTCTGCAAGAATGGTCCTGTATTCAAAGCTGAGGAGGTAATCTGGTAATGGCTGATTTATCTGTGAATCTCTGCGGAATTGATTTCAAGAATCCGATCATTCCGGCATCCGGTGTATTCGGTTACGGCAGAGAATACGAAGAATTTTATGATCTCTCAGAACTGGGCGGCATTGCTACGAAAGGTACGACTGCACAGAAGCGGACGGGAAATCTTTCACCGAGAATTGCAGAGACACCGTTCGGGATGCTCAATTCTGTCGGCTTACAGAATCCCGGTGTTGATCATTTTATTGCAAAGGAACTCCCGTATTTATTGACGAAAAATACTGTCATTCTGGCAAATATTGCAGGATCGACACAGGAAGAATGTGCGGAAGTCGCTGAAAAACTGGATGCGACACAAGTTCATATGATTGAATTGAATATCTCTTGTCCGAATGTGAAACAGGGCGGAGCGGCATTCGGGACATCCTGTGCCATGGCGGAACAAGTTGTCTCAGCCGTCCGGAAAGCGACAAGCAAGCCGTTGATTGTAAAATTATCCCCGAATGTGACAAGTATTACAGACATTGCAAAGGCTGTGGAATCCGCCGGCGCAGATGCTGTCTCTCTGATTAATACGCTCCTGGGTATGCGGATTGATGTCCATACAAGACGACCGGTTCTCCGGAATAATATGGGTGGATTATCTGGTGCGGCAATTTTCCCGGTAGCTGTCCGGATGGTCTGGCAGACGGCAAATGCTGTCAAAATTCCTGTGATCGGCATGGGCGGTGTGACTTCCGGAGAAGATGCCATAGAACTCATGATGGCAGGTGCATCCGCTGTACAAGTTGGGATGGCTGTTTTCACAGATCCCTATGCACCAGTCCGGATTGTCCGGGAGATCAATCAATTTCTGGATGCAAAACAAATCCCGGCAGTGCGTGACGTGATCGGGACAGTTCAACCGTGGTAATCTGCTATGAAGATTCTCGGTGTGGATTATGGAGATTCCCGGACGGGTCTTGCAATTTGTGACAAATCCGAATTGTTAGCCTCTCCAGTGTGTGTGATCCAGGAAAAGAATTTTATGCGTTGTGCAGAAAAAGTCGCACAGCAAGCATTAGATTCCAAAGCAGAACTGCTTGTAGTTGGTTATCCCAAAAACATGAATAATACAATCGGTGAACGAGCTGAAAAATGTCAGAAATTCGCTGAAATCTTGCATGATCTCACGGGACTGGAGTTTGTTTTGTGGGATGAACGGTGTACGACGGTATCAGCGCATCAATACTTGAATCAGACAAATACCAGAGGAAAAAAACGCAAAGCCGTTGTGGATGCTGTTGCGGCTGTGATTATTTTAGAGAGTTATTTAAGTTATCGCAAAAATCAGCATGAAATATAACAAGCAGGGCGGAAATGCCCTGCTTGCGAAATATTTTAAAAATTAAAAATTCATCATAGAAGTAATATCATCAAAGACATCTCCGACGGCACGCATTGCCTTGCCGGTGTGTCGTTTCAGACTGTGTTTCTTCCGGTCGGATGTCCCGGAAAGCATGAAATAGGCTGATCCCAGGACTGCGCCGAGGGACATGCCTGTGATTAATAAATTTTTGCCCATGAAAAAACTCCTCCTTTCGGGTTGGTTCTTTCTTAGTGTTTCCGGATGACAAAAAATTTTTCATGTGAATTTATGCTAATTTAAAAATATAGAAAATTTAGAATTTAGAGAGAAGTGATCGTTTGTCAAAACTGCATATCGTGTTGGCACAACCCCAAATCCCACAGAATACCGGGAATATCTCCCGGACGTGTGCTGTTACCGGAGCTGTCCTGCATTTAATCAAGCCTTACGGCTTTGTGATTACGGATAAAAATCTGAAACGTGCCGGGCTGGATTACTGGGATAAACTGGAAATTTTAGAATACAACAGTCTGGAGCATTTTTTGCAGATCCATGAAATGCAGGATCAGAAACAGCAGATTTATTATTTCACGACGAAATCCCGGATCTGTCACAGTGATGTGGATTACCGGAAATTTCAGGATGCCGGGCAGGAGCTGTATCTCATGTTTGGTCGGGAAGATGCCGGATTGCCGGAAGAATTATTATTACAACATCCGGAGACATCCGTCCGGATTCCCATGCGACCGACGCTCAGATCTTTGAATTTATCCAATTCTGTGGCGATTGCCGCTTATGAAGTTCTGAGACAGTGGAATTATCCGGATATGATGGCACAGGGGAATCTGACAAAATACGAGTGGGATTAATTCACTTTAATCTTAATCATGATCGCATACAATCTACCAGAAATCGCACTGCCGTCTGGAATCCGGCACAGAATGCCTGTTCGGATTCTGCCAAAACACTGTTGATAGAATGCTTTGAAAATTTTGTTCCTGAATTTTTTCCTTTCTGTCTTGACACGTCCCAAAAAGTATGCTATAATAAATTTAACAAGCCTTTCGAGACTTGGCGGATAACAGTAGTCTTACTTTTCTTAGGGGCAGGACTGCTGTTATTTTTCTAATTCATCATTCACACGTTCTATTCCCTCACGAATTACCGCACTGCGTGTAGTGTTCTTTTCTTTGGCACATTTATCCAGCTTTCTAACTGTTTCCTGGTCAAGTCTTACTTGGATTCGTGTGTCTTTGGGGTTTTCTTTGTGTGGTCTGCCCGTACGTGGCATATATCTTGTCACCTCACTTTTTGCACTGACAATATTATATCATGTACTGACAAAAATGTCAATGCTTTTTCATAAAAAATATTTCACAAAAATGCAATCAGTTTTTTGTGAAATTTATCAATAATTCAGAATGAATCAGATTAGAAAGGACGAATTATCATATATGGCAAAAATTAAATTTATGACGGATACTGCCAGCGATCTGCCATTAGAACTGACGGAAAAACTCGGCATAGATATGCACAGTATTTTATTGACAATGCAAGGTGAATCCTACCGGGAACAGCAAGATTTGTCCAAAGAAGATTTTTATAATATCCTGGAGGGGCTGTCCCGTTCCGGGGAGATGCCGACAACATCACAGATTACGGCATTCGCATTCCAGGAAACGTTTGAAAAATACGTCCAGGAGGGGTATACAGATCTGATCTATGTGAGCATCAATGCCAAAGGTTCGGCGACATATCAGAATGCCTGCAATGCAAAGGATTTACTCTATCAGGAACATCCGGAATATCAGAACCGCATGAAGATTCATATTCTGGATGGTGGTAATTATACGATTGCATATGGCTATCCGATATTAGAAGCCGTGAAAATGGCGGAACAGGGAGAATCTGTTGAGAAAATTCTGGAGTATCTGGAGAACTGGCTTGCTGATGTTGGTGTATATTTTGTTCCTATGACGCTGAAATATGTTAAAAAATCCGGACGGCTGACAGCGGCGGCGGCATTTGCCGGGGAAGTCCTGGGATTTCGTCCGTTAATCCACATTGCACATGGAGAAATTGCCGTATCTGAAAAAATCCGGGGCGAGAAAAATATTATTTCTAAAAT
>CAMWJT010000057.1 GCA_947174625.1 uncultured Ruminococcus sp. | reverse complement strand
GCATCAAAGGCTCTGAAATGTGCTTCAAAGCCTTTGCTCAGATTTGCCCGGAATCCGTTGACATTCCAAGATATGAGTTTCATTCTGCATGCTGATCCTTTCGTTATGCAAGTCTGTCCAGTTTTCTGACAATTTCCTTGAGCTGTTCTTCTATGCCAAGACTTCCGAGCATGGAAACCAGAACAAGATCTTTTGCGTCAGAAAAAGAAATTTCATGGTCTTCTGCAAAATTCTTAATCAGATAAAACAGATCTTCCGCATTTGCAGAGACAATTTTCATATCAAAACGTTCCAGATATTTCATATGCCGACTTTTTCTTCCAGTTCTGCGATCACAGTTGCACAATGGGTAGAAACAGTCAGTACAACTCTTCCTTTTTTATCGCTAACAGTTATCATATTGTCACTGTCATCAATGGTAACGGATTCAAAATATTTTTCAAATAAAATTGTATCACCGACATAAGCCGTGATTCTATAATTTCCATAACCCATGATTTACGTCTCCTTTCAGGTTCAGGATTCCAGGAATACTTTGAATGCTTTGTAAGCCGCCCAGACATCCGTCTTTGCAACTAATTCATACGGCGAGTGCATGGACAGAACCGGTACACCAATATCAATTGTATCAATATTCAGATTGGCAATATATGCCGCAACTGTACCGCCGCCGCCGACATCCACTTTGCCGAGTTCTCCGGTCTGCCAGATAACATTCTGGGAATCCAGTAAATTCCGGATTTCGCCGACGAATTCTGCGGACGCATCCGAAGTACCGGACTTCCCTCTTGCGCCTGTGAATTTCGTCACGCAGACACCGTGATTGAGATAAGCACAGTTTCTGCGTTCGAGGACATCCGGGAACGTCGGATCAAATCCGGCATTTACATCAGCAGACAGGCATTTTGATGCACTCATGACAGCTCTGCCGTTTGCGCCGAAGCATTCCGCCAGATCACAAAGAAAGTATTTCAGATAAGCGGATTTTAATCCGGTATTACCATCACTCCCGGTTTCTTCTTTATCCGTCAGGATTACAACACTTGTATGCTTAGGAGCAGGAACGTCCAGAGATGCACGGAATGCCGGAAAAGCACACACTCTGTCATCATGTCCGTATGCACCGATCATACTCCGGTCAAAACCGACATCTCTCGCCGGGAATGCCGGAACGGCTTCCAGTTCTGTAGAAATAAAATCATCTTCTGTGATCGCATATTTCTGATTCAGGATATTCAGAATCTGGAGCTTGACAAGATTGCTCCCCTCGTCGGATTTGAACGGCATAGAACCGATCACGATATTTAATTCTTCGCCCTTGATCCCCTGTGCAAGCGTTCTCCGCATCTGGTCGTCTGCCAGATGTGGCAGTAAATCCGTGATATAGAATACAGGTTCAGAAGCATCCTCACCGATCCGGACAGTGAGTTTAGAACCGTCCTTCCGGATGATGACACCATGCAGAGACAACGGGATTGCCGTCCACTGATATTTTTTAATACCGCCATAGTAATGCGTCTTGAAATAGCCCATTTCCGCATCTTCATAAACAGGATGCTGTTTCAAATCCAGTCTGGGAGAATCAATATGTGCCGCACAGAGCCGGACACCTTTACGGATGTCCTCCGTGCCGATGGTTGCCAGAATGACGGATTTTTCACGATTATTGAGATAAATTTTATCGCCTGCCGACAGTTCCATGCCGGGTGTGAACGGCTTGTAACCGGATTTTTCCAGTTCTGCAATCACAAACGCATTGGCTTCCCGTTCTGTTTTTGCCAGATTCATAAAAGATTTATAACCATCACAGAATTGATTGCAGTCCGCAAGTTCCTGTTCTGTCATACGCTGTCCGGCATGTTTATTCTGGGAGAATAATTTCTCCTGAAGTGCCTTAATTTCGCTTTTTTCTGTTTTCTCTGTTTCATTTGCCATATTAAAAACCTCTCTTTAAAATAAATTTTTTTATTAAAATATATGATTTTATATTAATCATATTCAGATTTTATCATTTCTGCTAATTTCCGGGATTTTTCTGCAAGTTCTTCCGGACTGGAATGATTCTCTATCACATCATCAGAATGTGAAATAAAATATTCTTCTGTAAATTGGGAATTCATCCGGTCAAGTGCAGATTGTCTTGTCAGATGATCTCTCTGCATGATTCTTGCACAACGAATCTCCTGACTGGCAATGACTGCAATAATCCGGTCGCAAAACTGATCCGCTTTGCTTTCAAACAAAGTCGGTGCATCCAGAAGTATGAATTTTTCTCCGGCAGCCGCAAAGTCCTGGATCAGCTCCCGGATCGCTTGAATAATAAATGGATGTGTGATATGATTTAATAATTTTAATTTTTCTGGATCTGTAAAGACAATTCCGGCAAGTGCTTTCCGGTTCAAAGAATGATCCGGATTCAGAATTTCAGATCCGAATTGTATTGTTAATTCTTGTAAGCATGGCATCCCTGGATTCACGACATCCCGTGCAACCTGATCCGCATTGATAATGTTAAAGCCCTGTTCTGCAAATATCTTTGCAACTGTGCTTTTGCCTGCACCAGTCTGTCCGGTCAGTCCGATTACAATGCTGTTTTTTCTATTGTTCATAATTTGATTACCTCGAATCCGGCGGCTCTCATCAGGCGATTATAGACTGACAAATCCGCACCCGTCTGCCGGGGCATTCTCACATAAGCAAGCCGTGCGCCGACTTCATCCAGTTCCCGGAATCGCAGAAACAGATCATGTGCCTGTGCAATTCCTGTATCACCGTAACGCATACAAGGAATACCGGGAATATCCGGATCAGAATCAAATAACAGACAATATGTCCCATTCTGTGCATGAGATTTTACATAATCGGAAAAGCTTTCAAAATCCGGCGCATCCACAGGGAGAATTTTTGTCTTTGGAGAATAATGCTTGTATTTCATCCCTGGAGATGCAACTTTTGCATCTGGTGAAATCTGTTCAAAAATGGCTTTGTCAATATAAATTTTTTCTGCAAACGGCTGTAAATCTTCCAGTGAAATACAACCTGGTCTTAAAATATGAATCGTTTCCGGATCATCAAAACAAATTACAGTCGATTCCACACCGACTTCACATTGACCGCCGTCCACGACTGCGGCAATCCGTCCGTTCATATCATCCAGGACGTGTTTTGCCGTTGTCGGACTCGGCAAGCCGGAACGATTTGCAGACGGTGCGGCAATCGGACAGCCTGACAACCGGATAATCTCTCTTGCGACTGGATGAGACGGCATCCGGACGCCGACCGTATCCAGTCCGCCGGATGTGACAGACGGAATTTCCGGACGTTTTTTAAAAATCATGGTCAATGCGCCAGACCAGAATTGTTCTGCTAACCGGATTGCAATTTCTGGAATTTCTAAAGCAATCTGTTCTAGCATGTCCAGATCTGCAATGTGAACGATCAGTGGATTATCCGCCGGACGACCTTTTGCAGCGAAAATTGCCCGGACAGCCGTTTCATTCCGGGCATCCGCACCCAATCCGTAGACTGTCTCGGTAGGGATGGCGACTAATTCGCCGTTTCTCAATAATTCTGATGCAATCCGGAGATCTTCCGGACTGTCATGCAGTAATTTTGTAGAAATCTGATTCATGAATTACACTTCCTGTCCTGCTAATTTTGCCGCCTGGTCTGCTGTTGCCAATGCGTCAAAAATTTCATCTAAATCGCCATTTAAAATACTCTCTAATCTGTAGATTGTTAAATTAATCCGGTGATCTGTCATGCGTCCCTGCGGATAATTATATGTCCGGATTCGTTCGGATCTGTCACCAGTTCCAACTTGTAACTTACGTTCCGAAGCGATTTTGTCGCTTTGTTCCTGCTGCATGGCTTCAAATAATCTTGCTCGCAGGACTTTCATCGCTTTGTCCTTGTTTTTATGCTGACTGCGTTCATCCTGACACTCCACGACAACACCCGTTGGCAGATGGGTAATTCTCACGGCAGATTCTGTTTTATTAATATGCTGACCACCTGCACCACTGGAACGGAATACATCAATTTTCAGGTCTGTTGGATTAATTTCCAGTTCCACTTCATCCGCCTCCGGCAGAACAGCAACGGTAACCGTAGAAGTGTGAATCCTCCCTTGCGATTCTGTCTCCGGGACACGCTGCACACGATGCACACCGCTTTCATATTTTAACCGGGAGTATGCACCATGCCCTTCAATCGAAAAGCTGATTTCTTTGTAGCCGCCGAGTTCCGTGGGATTGGCACTCAAGATCTCCAGTTTCCAGTGATGTGCTTCAGCATACATGCTGTACATCCGGAACAGAGAATTTGCAAATAAAGAAGCTTCTTCCCCGCCCGCACCGCCACGGATTTCAATAATAACGTTCTTATCATCATTGGCATCTTTCGGCAGTAATAAAATTTTTAATGCCTGTTCCTGTTCTTCCAGTAACATCCTGGCTTCTTCCAATTGTAACTGTGCCATTTCTTTCAATTCTGCATCCTGCCCGGATTCACTCAGAAGTGCTTGTGCTTCTTCAAAATCTTTCCGGATTTTCTGATAAACTGTAAATGCCTCAATAATCGGTGTTAAATTTTTATATTCTTTCATCAATCCGGCATATTTTGCATGATCTGCAATCAGATCCGGATCGGAAAGCATTGCATTCATACTCTGATATTTTTCCTGCATCACAAGTAATTTTTCAAACATGCTGACTTTCTCCCTGTTTTTTTAATTTTTCTGATTTTCAGAATTTCCCGGAATCACTTGACGGATATATTTTTCTAATTTGATTCTGGGTGTCATGAATTCCCTGCCACAGCCGGTACAACGCAGACGGAAATCCATCCCGGCACGAAGCACAAGCATTTCCTTTGCGCCGCAAGGATGCTGTTTTTTCATGATTAGTATATCATTGATCTGAATTTTCATCATAAAATACTTTGGTTCAGCTCCTGTTATTTTTTAAATATTCTCACAATTACTATTATACTGCATTTTCTGAGAAAAGGCAAGAATTTATTTGCATTTTATCTGTATAGTTTCCGTAATTTGTGCAATCATAATAAAAACAGCATACAAATCCTGTATAGTATGCTGAATTTATGCTGAATTTTAATAAAAAAATAATCCAGGAGGGTTTCATTATGGAATTATGCAGAATTTCAGCCGAATTTTCTTCTCAGGATCTGGCAGAACTTGCCGCCGGGAGAATCCGCCGATCCGTCCGGGACATCCGGAAATTGTCCGTCCGGAATCTGGGAAAAGCCGTGCCGTCCATGCAAGGCAAACAACGTTACACACTTCTTCCGGCAAATCTCCGGATGGAAAATTACATGACTGCCGTCATGATCTCGGATCTGAGTGACTCCATCCTGCCAGAATATTATTATCGCAAAAGCGCAGAATTGTCCGTCATCTGCAATGCGGACACCGCCGGGAATGTTTCAGCGCTGATGCAGAGCATGGGCGCAATGAACATCCGGAAATTCTGAATTTTTCCAGAATCTTGAAAAAGCTGTGCCATTGCCATTGCTATTGCTATGTATGAATCCCGGCAAATTTCCGGATAAAAAATTATAAAAAAATTATAGGAGAGCATGAACATCCGGCTTTTCTGATTTTTCGATTTTTTTCGATAGAAATCTTTAGAAATCTTTTCAAAATCTTTTAGAAAACTATAGAATATTCTCTTGACAAGACCGAAAAAATATAGTATAATAAACAAGAAAAGAATCTGAAGAATCTGAAAAAATATATCTTAATATTATATTCTGATATATTTATATGAAAATGAATAATAGATAAAATCAGCCGGATGCGGATGCCGGAATGAATTCAGTTCTATTTCGTCAAAGTCCGGCATAGACTACAACAGGACTTTTCCTAAAAACAAAAATCGGAGGTCGAAAACATGTATCAGAAACGATTCAGTCCCGAAGGTACTCTTCTGGACACAATGGAGAACCAAGCCGCTATTTCCAGCCCCCAGGCACTCATGCAGGCACAGCTTACCGGGAAAATTCTGGAAGCAAGGGTTACCATGTGCGACAGCAATCACAATATGTGGGTACAGCTCCCCTGCATGAAAGGGATGATCCCCAGAGAAGAAGGCGCTGTCGGCATTGCAGAAGGCGAATTGCGTGACATTGCCCTGATTGCAAGGGTCGGCAAACCGGTATGCTTCCGGGTGCTTCGTACGGAATTCACCGAATCCGGCGAAGAAATCGCCATCCTGTCACGACGTGCCGTGCAGGAGCAGTGCCGGGAACAATTCTTGTCTGCTCTGAATCCGGGAGACATTATTGATGCAAAAGTGACACATCTGGAACCGTTTGGCGCATTCGTTGACGTTGGGTGCGGTATTGCATCCATGGTGCCGATTGATGCGATTTCTGTGTCACGGATTGCCCATCCGTCAGACAGATTTGCAGTCGGTCAGAACATCCGTGTCATCATCAAGGGCATGCAGGGCAGACGGATTTTGCTGTCACACAAGGAACTGCTTGGCACATGGGAACAGAATGCGGCATTATTTCATGTGGGAGAGACAACCTGCGGTATTGTCCGCTCCGTTGAAAAATATGGTGTATTCATCGAGTTAATGCCCAATCTGGCAGGACTTGCGGAACTTCGTCAGCCTGTGGAAGTCGGACAGCGTACAAGCGTCTACATCAAGGCATTAATTCCGGAAAAGCTCAAAGTCAAGCTGATTCTTGTAGATGTCTGTGAGGGTTCTGTTACACCGGAACCGCTGCGCTACTTCTATGAGGGAGATCATATTGACCACTGGATCTATACACCGGAGAATGCCGGGAAATACATAGACACGGTATTTGACGGCAATCTTGTATAAACCAAATATAAAAATTCATCCGGTTCTTGTCTGAACCGGATTTTTTTGATGAATTATAAATTTCGGATTATCTGTTCTATCTCCTCGACAGAAATATCTTTCTCCCAGCGTCTGACTGGCTTGCCATCCCTGAATAACAGCACACAAGGCAAATTTTTCACAGCATATCTCTGTGCAAGTTCCGGGTCTGTATCTGTGTTCACAGAATATGCTATCACCTGATCCGGATCCTCTTCTGAGAGAGCCTCCACGGTCGGTTCTAATGCTCTGCAAGGCGCACACCACGGCGCATAGAAATCAACCAGGACGGGCATCTCCTCGCTGATTTCCAGGACTTCAAAAAAATATTCTTCGGATGTATGAAACAACATGTTACTTCAGCTCCTGTTTATTTTATTTTTAAATTGATTGTAACACAAATTATCCTATCTGTCAAGCCGGAAAATCAGCAAATACTTCATTTTCTCTTATTACATAATCTGCCATTGCCACAGGATTACACGCCCGGATATAGATTCTCTCTGCGGGAAAATATCTGGTTTCGTATTTATCAAAATT
>CAMWJT010000056.1 GCA_947174625.1 uncultured Ruminococcus sp. | reverse complement strand
TTATCCTAAACAAGGAAAAGCAGAAGAAACTGATTTTAAGTATATTTTTATAAAAAATAAAGAAACGAGGTCAATTAGCATGAATCCGATGAAATTAATGAAAATCAAGCCCCTGCTCGAACAGTTCCAGCAGAGACATCCCAAATTTATCCAGTTCTTCCAGTATGCAGGACAGCAGGTCACAGAAGACAGTCTGATTGAAATCAGCGTGACTTCGGCAGACGGCAGAAAGACAGTCACCAATCTGAAATTATCCAAAGAAGATCTGACACTGATTTCTGAACTGAAATCTATGACCGGGAAATAATGCCATGAAGAAATTTCTGCATCTTGCCGACCTGCATATCGGCAAAAAATTAGGCGATTATTCTCTGTTGGAAGATCAAAAATTCGTACTTCGGCAGGCAGTCGAAGTTGCAAAGAACGAAAACTGCGACGGCATATTAATTGCAGGAGACATCTATGACAAAGCCAATCCCGGCACAGAAGCAATGGCGGTCTTTGATGAATTTCTGACAGAACTCTGCAATCTGCATAAACCTGTCTATCTGATCAGCGGTAATCATGATGCACCCGGCAGAATTTCTTATCTGGGGAAGTTCTTAGCCGGAAATCAGATCATCGTCCCGGAAAAATTCACCGGAACGCTCCAGGCAGTCAGTGATCCGGATGACGAAATTCAGATTTATTTACTGCCGTTCATCACACCGGCAAGAGTCCGGGAATTTTACAAAAATCCGGATGAGAAACTCAATTCTTATCAGGATGCTGTAAAAATAATTTTAAAGCATTCTGAAATTCCGGATCATAAAATCAATATCCTGGTTGCACATCAGTATATCACAAACGGTATCAAAAGTGAAGAAGAATTTTCCATCGGCGGACTAGATAATATTGACAGTTCTGTTTTTGATCAATTCGACTATGTAGCACTCGGTCATCTCCATCGACCTCAGAAATGCAACCGGGAAACCATCCGTTATGCCGGTTCTCCCCTGAAATATTCCCTTTCAGAAGAACACCAGAAAAAAAGCTTTACCATCCTGGAAATTCAGGACAAGCAACACATCCGGATTGAGACAATCCCCATCCGGCTCCCCCATGATGTGCGAACTGTCAGAGGCAATTTTGAAGAACTGTCTGCCATGCCACGAACACTGGATTATGTCCGGATTATCCTGACGGACGAAAATCCCATCCCGGATGCAAGGGCAATCCTCCGGGATCGCTTCCCCAGGATGCTGCAATTCCGGATTGAAAATTCTAAATTCACCACAGATCAGATTGTTACCAGTTCTGAACGGATCGAACAGAAGTACCCTGTGGACATGTTCCGCATGTTCTATCAGATGCAGAATAATTCTCATGATCCCTCAGAAAGACAACTGGAAATTGTCCGGTCTATATTTGATGAATTACAGGAGGAGAAAAATTTAATCTCATGAAGCCTTTACAATTAACTATGTCTGCATTCGGGACATTCGCCAAGGAAACCAGGATTGACTTTGCAGAAATCAGCCGGGACGGTGTATTTCTGATTACTGGCAGTAACGGCTCCGGCAAGACAACAATCTTTGATGCCATTTCCTTTGCGCTTTATGGCAAGACCTGTAATGCAAAGCGCCGTGGCAATAAACATATGCACTCTGATTTTGTACCACTCAAGGAAAAATCCAAAGTAGAACTGGAATTTTTACATCAGGATCAGATTTTTCTGGTCAAACGCACGCTGTCATTTCCAAAATCCGGAGGCACTCCCACTCCAAAAGCGTTTCTCTATCAGAAACAATGCAACGATTACTGTCTGATCGAAGAAGGTTCTGACTATGTCAACAACAAAATTCAGGAAATGCTTGTTATGACACAGAGTGAATTTAATCAGACTGTCATGATTGCGCAGGGAGAATTTCAGCAGATTGTCAATGCGGACACCAAAACCAGAATGTCCCTGTTCCGGAAACTGTTTGATACAAAAATTTATGAAGATTTTGAAACCAAATTACAGGAACGCTATAAAAATCTGAAAGACCAGTTTGAAATGCAGAAAAAAGATATTCTTTCTCTTCTAGAACGTGCCAGTTTCCGAGAATCCCAGCCGAATGCGCCCAAAGATGCCAGCTGTGCCTGGATGTACCTGAATGCCCTGGAACAGCAGAATATCTACGATCAGAGAATGATTGCAGAACTGGAATCCGAAAAACAGAACTGCCGGAAAGCACAAGATGCCTTAATCCGGGAGCTGACACAGGCACAGCAGAACAATCAGAAATTGCAGGAACTCTCCCGTTATCAGGACATGTTTCGGAAATTGGAAACACAGCGCCCGGCAATCCAGGAAAAGCAACAGCAATTGGAAACTGCACAGAATGTCTCACATGTGGAAAATGTTGAAGATTTTCTGACGAAAATAAACCTGGATTTAAGTATCCAGAATCATAACCGAAACTCTTTGCAGAGCCGTCTTCCCTCGCAGGAAACGGCGCTCCGGGAAGCAGAAGAAAATTTACAAATTGCCAATCAGCATGCTGAAACAATCCCTGCTTTGATTCAGAGAGAATTTGAATTGGCACAAACGCTCCCGAAATATCAGGAACTCCGGAAAGCAGAAGAAAACGTCCGGCAATCTTCTGCACTCGTGCAGAAATACACTGCACTTTATGAAATAGAAAGTCAGAATTACACCCAAATTTTTGAAGATTTTTGTCTCGGACAAGCCGGATTACTTGCAGAGACGCTTCAGCCTGGTCAGAGATGTCCGGTTTGCGGTTCACTGGAACATCCTGCACCTGCTGTCAGACATCCGCACACACCGTCCAGAGAACAGCTTGACAATGCACGGAAAGCCCGTGAAGATGCTGAAAAAAACCTGAATCAGACTGCACAGACATGCGCAGAATATCAATCCAAATTGCAGGCAATCCAGAAAGCAAATCCATTGCTTGCACAACACAGCGAACAGATTCTCCTGCAGGAGCTGACAGCATGCCGGCAGAAAATCAAACAGTTACAACGGGAACAGAATACCGCACAGAAAAAATTGGATGATGCAAAATCTCAGTTTAACAGGTCCACGACACAGCTTGAGGACACCGAAAAACAGATTGTCAGTCTGGAACAGGAATTAAAACAAAATCAGCAGAAGTTCCTGGATGCGTTGGAACAATATCATTTCCAGTCGCCTGAGGAGTATCAGCAAGCGAAATTATCAAAATCCAATATCCCGGAATTGAAACGAGAAATAGAAAAATTTCAGTCCCGGACACAGGAATTGCAAACATGGATTAAAAAATCCCGGTCAGAAATCATCATAACAGAACCAGTTAATCTAGAAGAACTGAAGCTCCAGAAAAAACAAAAAGAACAGCTTTGTGAAGAGCTGGAGACAGAATATCACAAGCTTTGTTCTCAATTCCGTACCAACCAGGAAATCGCACAGAAACTCCCGGAATACATCCGGAAGTACAATGAAATCAATCAGGAAGCGCAGGACTATGAAGAAATTTACAAGACAATCAGCGGTACAAAAGGTTCTGGACAAGCTAAGTTCAAACTGGAAGCCTATGTACAGCAGTATTATTTCCGGCGAGTCATCTTGCAAGCAAGACAACGGCTTGCCGTCCTGACGAACCAGAAATTTGACCTGCGTTGTCGGGAAACGGCGAAAAATAATGTTTCTCAATCCGGTCTGGAACTGGAAATTTTTGATTTTGCGACGAATCAATGGCGTGATGTGAGTACGCTCTCCGGCGGAGAATCGTTCATGCTGGCATTATCGCTTGCCCTGGGATTGTCCGACATTATCCAGGAACGCAGCGGCGGAATCCAGATTGATGCGATGTTCATTGATGAAGGCTTTGGCTCTCTGGATGAAATATCTCTGAATCAAGCTGTAGAATTATTGGGAAAACTGGCAGACGGAAAACGTCTGATCGGCATAATTTCTCATGTAGAGTCCCTGATTAGCCGGATTGACTCCAAGATCTATGTGACAAAAAAAGCAACCGGCAGTGAAATTTCATTTTCTTAATAATAAATACTTAAAAACTGGTGCAGTTCCGTTCTGCATCAGTTTTTTTATCAGAAATTTTCTAAAAGCTTGTAAAAAATTGCATTTCTGATCTTCTAAATTTATGAAAGGGGGAATTTTATGGAACAGGATTTTGAACAGATCTATCAGACCTATGCACCGGATTTATATTATTTTATTCTGCAAATGTGCCGCAATGAACATCTTGCGATGGATATTTTACAAGATACCATGCTGAAAGCTGTTATTTCAATTGATCAATTCAAAGGCGAATGTTCCATGAAAACATGGCTCTGTACCATTGCAAAACATATTTATTTTGATTATCTGAAAAAAGCGGAAACAAAAAATATTTCCCTGGAAAGTCTGCCGGAATATGCCGAGCAGAACCATTTTGAACAACAGATTTATGACACACAACAAGCTTTACAAATCCATAAAGTCCTGCATTGTCTTGAAGAACCATACCGGGAAATTTTTATGCTGAAAGTGTTCGCAGAATTAAAATATAAAGACATTGGTGCGATTTTTCATCAAAGTGAAAACTGGGCAGGGGTGATGTTTTACAGAGCTAAGAAAAAATTAATCAAATTATTACAGGAGGAAGATATTTTATGAGTAAGAATGATTTGAACGATTTCAATTGCAAGATCGCAGAAGATTTAATGCCCCTGTACAGCGAAAAGCTGTGCAATCCGGAAAGTCAGGACTTCATGAAAGAACATCTTGCAACATGTGAAAACTGCCGGAAGCTCTTTGCACAGATGCCAATCCCGAAAATTATCCCGGATGCCGTCCCGGATGAAAAAAAATCTTTTTTCAGGATTCAAAAAAAATTTCGCCGGAATCTGTTTCAGATTATTTCTCTGAGCGTTCTATCCAGTGCATTATTATTAGGAATCGGCTACCTTTCCTATGGACAGATTACCAAAAAACAGGGATTCCAAAGCTTTGAAACAATCTGGCAGAACATGGAAATCAAAAAAATTGTCAAAGCGATTGCAGTTGGTGACTTTGAGAAATATTTACAGACTGTTTCTGTCAATTTTGATTTTGCGCTCTATGATAACACTTTTCAACAGGAATTTCTGGAAAAAGCGAAAAAAGATCTGGAAAAAACCTATCAGGATGCTTTTGGAACTACCCGTGTAGAAACGATAAAAACAATTACTTGCTATCAAATAACCAATGTCATACCAGAAGTGATTCCAGTTTCTGTCGTTACAGTGACCTATCAGGACGGTCAAAAAATGAATCTCTGTCTGATGCGTAATCTGGACGGGAAATTTATTGTCAATCCAGGGTATCTTTCTTCCGACGAGGAGAGTTCCAAAGAAGAAATTGCTTTCCGGAATTGTCTGCATTATGTATGTTGTCAGAAAGATATACCAGAAGAATTTACATCAACAGTACTCAAAACAAAGGGAGTACAAAATAATGAAGAAAGGCAGAAAACTATCTCACATGTTGCAACATTCCGCTTTGCACCAGAATACAGAGAAAATCTTGAAAAAAATTTCCTGGAATTTTACCAGAAGAACTATTATATCAGTGAATGTTATTTCTCGGAACTCCGCTATGATGAAGATAAGAAACTATTATATCATCTTGTCACAGTCACTGCACAGGATGCACAAGGTTCTGCCATACTTCTGACAAAAATTTATTCTGATTATAACGGATTAATTCCGCCGTCACAGGACATGGGAAAAATCTATGCAGATAACTGTTCTGAAAAACTCACGGAGGATTTACTAAAATTATTTGGTTAATCCTGTTAATCCTATAGAAATTCAGAATCTCAAGAGTAACTCCCAACACACGCAAAAAATCCCTGCTTTTCAGCAGGGATTTGATTTTCTATAAGATATTTCAGGCTTCCTGTTCTATCGTTTCCATGTCGTTGACAGAGGGAATGTGAATTTCGTTCGATTTTACATTGACAGAACTTGCTTCAGATTCTGCTTTTTTCGCCCTGTTTTCGTAAATAAGAGACAGTACGAACGTAATTCCCAGATAAAGCACTAAAAGAATTGCTTCGACAATCAACAGGGATTCCATAGAGGAATTAATCACATTCTTTGTGGTACGCAGTGCAGAAGCACTTGCCGGAACAAGAATGCTGTAAGCATTTGCCAGATAAACTGTTTCATAATACTCATTTGCTGTCAGATTGGTCTTATTCAGAAGATCGTTGACTTTTTCATTCAGAGCTGCAAGATCTGCTTCCACTTTTTCAATCTTGTCTTTGGATGCAGATGTTTTGCCTTTCAACGCATTGACTCGTTTCTGCAATTCGTCAATCTGCTGTGTGCATTCAGAGACTTTTTTCTGTGCATCAATCTTACGAGTGAACATGTCATCATATGTTGCAGATGCCTGTGCATACTCAGAAGTGTCCTGATTATCCCCATAAATAATAATTGTATTCTTTTCGTATAACTCAATAGATGCACTCAGTTCTGTAAGCGTTTCCTGCGCAACTGTTTTCTGACGGGTGAGATTCTCAATTCTGTAATTATAATAATCAATCAGTGTATTTTTATCTTTTGTCACATTATTGACAGTTACATAAGAAGAAATCAAATCCAGATCCACTTCTTGAATCGTATCAATAGACTCCGAGAGATCTGAGAAAGAATAGCCCGTCGTTGTAGAACGGAATCTTGTCACATCATCTTTAGAAAGATTGCGGATATATTCTTCTAACATTGTCAGCGTAGAAGAGAATACATCCACAGCCTGTGCATAATCATAAGTTGTATAATCCAGTGCAGTGACAGCACTTCCCAGTGCCTGATTGAATCCGTAAGTTTCCAGAAAATGCGTGTGATATTTTTCCAACAGCAAATTAAACAGTTCCACTGCTTTTTCTGCTTTCAAACCAGTTTTTGCATAATTGAACGTTACTGTATACTGTGTCGGGAAATATTTGACTTCCAGCATCTTTTCACCGGCGGCTAAATTACCCTGTTCATAGATATTTTTGTACATGTTAATCTTATCGGCTGCATCTTCCGGAATTTTACCTCTGAGGGAAATACCCTGCCGGACACTTTCCAGCAAATCCAGTGGTTCATTCATTGCTGTCAGAGTTGCCTCAATCACAGCCGGATTCTGCAAGGAAGATAACACATCCAGGTTACTGCCGTCCGGTGCATAGCCATTTTCTACGCCGTCATAATTGAAACTGATGACTGCTGTCAGGTTTTTATGTTCATCTGCTGCAAACAGGACAGAACCTGCCGGAATCAGCAAACCAATGAGCACAGCCGCCACGATCCAGAAAATAAAAAAACGTTTTAATTGTACAAAAAACGCTGAAAAAGAAATAATAATTTCATTTTATTCCGTTTCTTCATTTTTGAGCGTAATATTTAAATTCCGCTCCTCATGTTTTTCCATTCTTGTAAAC
>CAMWJT010000055.1 GCA_947174625.1 uncultured Ruminococcus sp. | reverse complement strand
TTTCTGGAGCATTACTTCTGCTGCCTTGGCAAGCGCCGTATTGCCGTGTTCTGTCATCTGATGCAGTTCAGAATCAGATAATTTCTGAAATCTCCTGATCCAGTATTGTATATTTTCTTCTGAAAGATCTGTGGATCTTGTATTTCTGACTGTATTTGTATGATCCTGTTTCTGTAATGTATCACTCATAAAATTAAAAAAATTCCTTTCTTGATTTTAATTTTTATTAGACATCCCCTACAGGGAGCTGTAATTCAAAAGTCGTGTATTCCCCTTTGATGCTCCGGACATCAATATGCCCCTTGTGCAGATGCACAATTTTCCGGGAAATCGACAATCCTAAACCGAGTCCGGTCTTGTCTTTGCTCCGGGATTCGTCTGTCTTGTAAAATCTGTCAAATACTTTCGGCAGTTCATCATCCGCCAGACCCTCACCAGTATTCTTGATCGCAATATGTGCAATGTTTTCTTCTACGGTCATGGAAAACGTGATGACACCATGCTCATTGACAAATTTTACAGCATTCTCAATCAGATTATATAATACCTGGGATAATAAATCCTCATCGGCTTTTATCAGGAGTGAAATATCTTCCAGTCCCTCTACTTCTACATGCTTGTCACTGATGCGCTTCTCAAACATCAGGACAGTTTTGATTAATAACTTAGCTGCATCTACAGTGTTCAGGTGAATCTGCATGGCACCTGCCTCAAATTTTGTCAGGTTCAGCATGGAATTGACAAGTGTTTTCAGTCTGTGAATTTCTTCAGAAATAATCCGGAGATATTTTTTCTGCTGAGTTGCCGGGATCGTCCCGTCAAGTATCCCGTCTGCAAAGCCACTGATCGTCGTCATGGGTGTCCGGAGTTCATGAGAAACATTCGCTATGAAACTCCGCCGGGTGTTCTCGTTCTGTTCAATAAATTCTGCCATGCGGTTCATCGTACAGGCAAGTGAATATAAATTTGCATGTTCGGGCAGTTTCACACGGGCGGAGAATTCTCCCTCAGCGTATTTCTCTGTGATAGCGGCGATTTCGTTGAGCTGACTGTCAAGCTGTTTCGAACCGAGCCGGAACAATAATAAAAATACAATCAAAGAAATCAGCAGACATAATGCCAGACTGCGCACCAGCATTGCACTGTATTCCTGCACCATGCCGGCATCACTGACGGATGCAAGATAATACTGATGGACGTTTTTTTCATCGTCTTCCAGGTAAAATCTTAATGCACAGCAGAATTGTGCCGATTCTGCATCCGAAGTATAATAACCGATCTGAATAAAATCATCTGTCCGCAGATAAGACCGTATGGCAGGTGTTAAAATATTTTCCTGCCTGTTGTTACCGGAATACAGCACTTCACCGTCTTCGTTGCAGAGCCACATCCGGTATTGATATTCCAGTTCAGAAGTCCGGATCAGGCGCACAACGTCAAGACCGACAATGTCTTCTGGTTTGTGATAGATTTCAGAAATATTGGCAATAATCGCATCACAGTTCTGCCAGATTGTCCGGCTGATCGTGTCACGGTAGTTGCTGACCGCACTGCATATCATAATTACACCTGTCAGGAGAATCCCCGTAAACATGAGAACACCGGACAGCCGCAGATAACTTTGCGAGACAGAACTTTTTGCAGGTTTCTGTTGTTTCAATTTTTTCATCATAATTTATATAATTTATATTTATAATTATAAATTAACAGGATTCTTCATCTGCTTCAAATTTGTAGCCGACACCCCAGACGGTCTTTAAAGACCAGTGCGGAGAGACATCCGCAAGCTTCTCACGCAGACGCTTGATGTGTACATCAATTGTCCGGGAATCGCCGTAATATTCAAATCCCCAGACTTCATCCAGAAGCTGATCTCTGGTGTAGACATGATTGGGATTGGATGCCAGATAAAATAATAATTCCAGTTCTTTCGGCGGTGTTTCCAGGACTTTATCATTCACACGCAGTTCATAGCGTGTCATATTCACAATCAGATTGTCATAACGGACTTCTTTTGTCTCCGGTTCTGTACTGCCACTGCCCACACGTCTTGCAATTGCCTTGATCCGGGCAATGACTTCCTTTGCGTCAAACGGCTTTGCGATATAATCATCCGCACCGAGTTCTAATCCTAGGACTTTATCGAACGTCTCGTTTTTCGCAGAAATCATGATAATCGGCACGTTGGAATCTTTCCGGATTTCCCGGCAGACCTGCCGACCGTCCATCGAGGGGAGCATAATATCTAATAATACAATATCCGGATTCAGCGCCCGGAACTTATTGACTGCTTCTTTGCCATCATTGGAAATAATCACGCTGTAACCTTCTTTTTCAAGATACATGCGCAAAAGATCGCAGATATTCTGGTCATCATCGACAACTAATACTTTTTCTAAAGCCATACAAAAAAACTCCTTTCAGGATTTACAGGATTAAAAAAAAAATAAAAATTTTAAAAAAAAATTTTTAAAAAATTCATTTTCTGACTAATTTTATTATACATGATTTTGAGGAGCAGGATATTAATTTATCATGAATAAAATATGAACAAACTGTAAACTTGCAGAATTCATGCAGATCGTGGACTGTTGGATTTCCAGTAATCTTATCTAGATTTTCTTCACAAAATTATGCAGAATGCTGAAATTTCCAGAAAAAAATAAAAAAATTGCAAAATACACTTGATTTTTCTTCCAAAGCTGATTAAAATAATAATAGCACTGGATTAGCACTCGACTCATGAGAGTGCTAATTCCGGATTCAGAAAATTCAAATTTTTACAGGAGGTTTTTGAATTATGACAATCAAACCATTGGCAGACAGAGTTGTCATCAAAATGACAGAGGCAGAAGAAACCACCAAGAGCGGCATCATTCTGGCTGGCTCTGCAAAGGAAAAGCCCCAGATTGCAGAAATCGTTGCTGTCGGTGAGGGTAAATATGACGAAAACGGCAAACTCATCCCCATGACAGTCAGCGTAGGCGATAAAGTCCTGACAAGCAAATATTCCGGCACAGAAGTCAAAGTGGACGGTGTGGAATACACCATTCTGAGACAAGATGACATTCTTGCCATTGTAGAATAATTTTATTTTTATTTTCACAGGAGGAATTAATTTAATCATGGCAAAAGAAATCAAATACGGCGAAGATGCTAGAAAAGCTTTGCAGGCTGGTATTGATCAGCTTGCTGATACAGTCAAGATCACACTCGGACCAAAAGGCAGAAATGTCGTTCTGGATAAAAAATTCGGTGCGCCTTTAATCACCAATGACGGTGTGACAATCGCAAAGGATATTGAGCTTGAAGATGCGTTCGAGAACATGGGCGCACAGCTCGTTAAGGAAGTTGCTACCAAGACAAATGATGCTGCTGGTGACGGTACGACAACGGCAACACTCCTGGCACAGGCTATCGTCAATGAGGGTATGAAGAATATCGCTGCCGGTGCAAATCCGATGATCCTCAAAAAAGGTATCGCAAAGGCTGTTGATACGGCAGTTGAGACAATCAAGGCAAATTCCAAGCAAGTGGAAGGTTCTGAGGACATCGCAAGAGTTGGTACAGTTTCTTCCGCAGATGAGAGCGTCGGCAAATTAATCGCTGAAGCAATGGAAAAAGTAACGGCTGACGGTGTTATCACAATCGAAGAGAGCAAGACAGCTGAGACATACAGCGAAGTTGTCGAAGGTATGCAGTTCGACAGAGGGTATATCTCTCCGTATATGGTGACAGATACAGAGAAAATGGAAGCTGTCTATGATGATGCGTATATCCTGATTACAGACAAGAAAATTGGTAGCATCCAGGAAATTTTGCCGTTACTGGAACAGATGGTACAGTCCGGCAAGAAGCTTGTGATTATTGCGGAAGACATTGAGGGTGAAGCACTCACAACAATTATTCTGAATAATCTGCGTGGAACATTCAAGTGCGCCGCTGTCAAAGCTCCGGGCTTCGGCGACAGAAGAAAAGAAATGCTCCGTGATATTGCTACACTCACAGGTGGTGAAGTCATCACAGAAGAACTCGGTCTGGAACTGAAAGATACAACAATTGCTCAGCTCGGCAGAGCAAGACAGGTTGTCATCCAGAAAGAGAATACTATCATTGTGGATGGCGCTGGCAATCCGGAAGAAATTGCCGCAAGAGTAGCTCAGATCAGATCCCAGATTGAATCTGCGACTTCTGATTTCGACCGTGAGAAACTCCAGGAAAGACTCGCAAAACTCTCCGGCGGTGTGGCTGTGATCAAAGTTGGTGCAGCTACGGAAATCGAAATGAAAGAAAAGAAACTCCGCATTGAAGATGCTCTGGCTGCGACTAAGGCTGCTGTAGAAGAAGGCATTGTCGCAGGTGGTGGTACAGCATTAATCAATGCTATCCCGGCTGTGGATGCTCTGGTTGCAACACTCGACGGCGACGAAAAGACTGGCGCACAGATCATCGCAAAAGCGCTGGAAGCTCCGCTCCGTCAGATCGCTTTGAATGCAGGTCTTGAGGGCAGTGTGATTATTGATAAGATCATCAACTCCGGTAAAGTTGGTTATGGCTTCGATGCTTACAATGAAACTTATGTTGACATGATCCAGACTGGTATTGTAGATCCGACGAAAGTTACCAGAAGTGCATTGCAGAATGCGGCATCTGTTGCAGGTATGGTACTGACAACAGAGAGCCTCGTTGCGGACATCAAAGAACCCGAACCGGCTGCACCTCCGATGCCTGCCGGCGGTATGTATTAATTAATTAATTAATTAATTGCAAATTATTTCGCTCTGTTGTGTGATTCACAGCAGAGCGATTTTTTTAATGCAAATTTTGATTGACAGATGTCTTTTTTTGTAGTATAATAAGTAATATCTCAAAAGATCCGGAAAGAAAGGATATGATTTTTCATCATGATCTATATCAAGGCAGATCAAAAACTTGCAGAACAGGTATTGACTTATGGTGCAGATATTTTAAAATCGCCGAATATGCAGTCTGAAAAGAATTTTATGCAGCATGGCAGTACAAATTGTTATACGCACTCGATTTGTGTCGCTTATATGGCACTGCGTATCGCTGAAATTCTGCATATCAAAAAAATTGACAAAAAAAGCCTTGTCCGTGGCTGTCTGCTACATGATTATTTTTTATATGACTGGCATGACAAAGAATCTGCCTGTCAGTTTCATACGCTGATGCACCCGATTGTAGCATTACAAAATGCCGAAAAAGAATTTACACTCAATCCCATTGAACGTGACATCATCCGCAAGCATATGTTTCCGTTATGTTTTCCGTTCCCGAAATACCGGGAGAGCTTTATTATCACGATTGCAGACAAATGCTGTGCGGCAAGTGAAATCTGGCATTTATATTCTCTGGAGAAAATCATTGATCTATTAGACGGCAAGATCCGGCATGAAATTCTGGAATCCAATTTCAATGCCAATCCTGCTTACGCATAATATGAAAGGATCAATTTTCATGCAAAAATTAAAATTAATCCCTGTGTTATTACTGACATTCTGTCTCTGCGGATGTAATTCTGCTCCGGATTCTGTCGCTGATCCCGTGACGGATGCTCAGCCGGACTCCGGAACAGTCACAGAGTCTGATTATACTAATATTAATATTAATAATCATATTAGTATTAATAATACGAATCATTTAAAACTTCTCTGTGCATGGCAGGATACATATTATATCCAGCAAGGCTATATCGCTCCGCATTATATGATCTATTATGTGACGGATGAAAATCAGGCATATTCGGCATTCTGGGAGACAGACGAACTAACCCCCGACAATGCCATTCTTCATATGGACGACTTCACGAATACGGAAGAATTAGGGGAGATCAGTTTTGATCCGGATCATCTGCTTGCAGAAGTCCGTACACAGGAATTAACATTATTCGAGACAGAGTCTGAACAGCTTGACATTGATGAGCCGAACATCTGGTTCTATGGGTATCAAAGTAATCCGGATAATCCGGATGAGACAGATCAGTTTCTTTTCTATCGGATCGGCAATAATATCCCAGATATGAGAGTCCAGACAGATGAGGGTACAGAGCTTGTGAAGCAATTATATTCTGAATTCACTTTTGCAGACGCTCGTTTCAAATGGTCTTCTTTTTATAGTAGTCTCTAAGAAACTGCTCCGGATTTTTACAAACTGCAAAATAATGAAATGGCAATGACATGAATAAATTTTTAATTGTTATTCTTACTAAAGACACAATCAAAAAAAAGCATTTCAAATGTAGTTTCATATCCGTTTCAGAAATTCTGTCGGATCTAATACAGGAATCTGACTGCATTGAAAATCACGGATATTTCTTGTAATAATATAGTCTGCTTTGATACGATTAGCACAGCAGATCTGTAAGGCATCTTCAAAATCAGAAGTCAGCATCTCCGAAGCATGCTTCAAGTCTATAGATTTCAAATCAATCACTTGAAAAATAGTCAGGATCTTCGCTATGATCTCTTTTGTTTTCTCTGGTGTGAGTTCTTTTCTGAGAATATATACTATATTTGGAACAGACAATGCAGAAATATAACCATCTACCTGCCCTGTTTCGCAATACTTCCATACGACAGAAGAATTTTTCACAAAATTAGGACGATTGCAAAGCACATCCAGAATGACATTTGTATCAATCAATACTTTCATGCTGTTCTATCCTTTCTGCACGAATTACTTTCTCATCATAATCATTTTTTAACACACCAGTAAGGGAATCCGTCAGGAAAGAAATGGCTGACATGTGCGAAATCAACCTTGCAACTTCTTTTCCGTTTTTTAAAATCAGAATTTCATCCCCGGACTGCACCGCCTGAAGATAATGTCCGAAATTATTCTGAATTTCTGTAGCCGATACCATAATCATGAAAAAAACCTCCATTCAAATTTATCTAAATTTATTATACTTTATTTTAGCTAATTTGTCAAGTAGAAATAAAGAAATTGAAAAAATATAATTCATAATTTTCTTTCGGCAAGATTGATGATTTTCTTTTTCTGTTTTTCCGCATATTGAATTGTCTTGTATGCCCCGCCGGTCTGGTTCTGGATGCAACAGACAATAAGGTCAGAACGATCTACCATAATTCTATTGCGGATCTGTATAGCAGATTTGAAATGTGCCTGACAAGATTCCTCGCAAATCTCAATTTCGTCATAATAAGTCAGAAAATTTTCCCGATTGTCCCGATATTCCGCCCTCATGTAAGGCAGTACAAGAACATGAGAGATATTGCCGGAGCTGTATTTTTTGACAAGCCGTCTGACGACAGAAGAAGTCAGCCGGTCAAACTCGCCGTCACGACCGACAAGGAACTTCACATGTTTTTTGTAATAGATCAGATCACTGATTACTTTCTCCAGTTTTCTTTCTATCTCCTCATAAAGATACAAAGAACGGTGTCCGAAAAAACTGACAGTATAAATCTCTGAATGATTCATAAGTTTATCATTCTCCTTTCAGATTTATGATTTCCATATAATTTTATTATACACTTAAAAGATAGTAATTGCAATACCTTTACAGAA
>CAMWJT010000054.1 GCA_947174625.1 uncultured Ruminococcus sp. | reverse complement strand
CTTGATTTATACTTTGGATATAAATGTAAAAAACATACAGTTTATGATATCCAATCTGTATATGATGAAACATCATTGAAAAATAATTTCGACAGCCGTGTTGTAATTATCACATCAGCTCAGAAAAAAATGGATCTGTTTCTGAAACGTGCCCGGCAGGCAGAATTATTGATGAAGGCAATAGAATCTTCTCAGGAACTGGATAGAAAATTATTGCGATTATTGAAAAAATCCAGTAATTATCAGGATTTTCAGAATTTTCAGGATTTTAAAAAACAAGAACTGGAAAAGCTTGCCCGTACCAGACAGGAAATTTCTGATCACATTGCACAAGTCCCCGATCTCGAATTGCGGGCAATCCTGGAACGGAAATATCTTGCCTGTCAGACAATGGCGCAGATCGCCGAGGCAATGCACTTTGATCTGCGGACAGTCCAGAGAAAACACAAAAAAGCACTTGATTTTTTGAAGAATTTTTAGATCCGCATATCAGAAATACCAATTTTTCAGAATCTGTCTTGTGAATTTTCACAAATCCGTATCGAGATCTAAAAAAACATTGACAAATCCATTAGAATGTGTTATACTGATCTTATTAGGAATTGCTGAAACTATTTCCCGGCAGTCATGTTCAGATCTGAGAGTATCAAGAAAAATGCTGTTGCACAGCTTGCGGCTTAGTTTTACAAAAGCATTTTGTAAATTCTCCCAGGCTGTGCAATGATTTTTTGATTGTTTTGTGATGATTTTTATTATTTTTTATTTCTGCGCTTGCCGGCGCACAGAAAAGAAAGGATTTTACTATGGAACTGACACAGGATCAAATCAACCGGATTCACTCGATGGCGGCTCAGTGCCTCGGAATCATGGAAAAACAGGACAGAAAAGGTCAGTATAATGTACTCGTCAAGCTCTATACAGACCAGTTCAAAGAAAGCAATAAGTCCAGAGATTATTACGGCGAGTTGCAGACATGGAAAAATTTGACTGGTACTTATGAGAAGCATGTCAAACAGTGTGAACTCAAAATGGCGGAAATGCAGAAAAGTATCAATGCCAGTGCCGCAGAGCTCCAGAATGAAAAAGCCAAGACATACAGATGGTATCAGGCTTATACAGATCAAAAAGCGACACTGGAAAAAGATAATGCACAGCAGGACAAGCTGAAAGAAGAAACAGAAAAATTAAAACAGGAAAAATCCAAAATGCAGGAGCAGCTTGATGCACTCAAACAGGGTGCAAATGATGAAACGCTCCAGAAAATGCTTGCTGAACAGCAGGAATTAACTCGCAGTAATCAGGAATTGCAGGAGAAAAATGCCGGGTTGCGCAATGAAATTGCAGATCTGAAATCTGAAATGGAAACCGTCCGGACACAGAATGCTTCCAGTGAGGCGCAGGAAAAATTATCTGTAGAAATTGATGATCTGAATGCAGAAAATCATCAGTTAAAAATGCAGTTAGAAGAATTACAGCAGAAACAGCCGGAACAGAATAAAGTCAATAAGGCTCTGCATGAAAAAAATGAAAAATTGCTCAAAGAAGTGGATAATCTGCGAGGAGAAAACCAGATTTTAAAAGAACAGATGGAGCATATCCAGGAGAGCCGTTCTGCACGGAAAATGCGGGATGATGATTATGACGACGATGATGATTATGATGATAATGACCTGGACGAAGAACTCGAAGAACTCCGGGAAGAAAAAGAAGATCTGGAAGATAAAGTAGATGAATTAAAGAATGTTAATAAACAACTGAAAGAACAGCTTGCCCAGATGAAAGAAAAAAGTAAAGAGTCTGTGATGCTCCAGAAAAAATGCAATGAATTAGTTGCCAAAAACAAGTGGTTGCAGAAGCAAAATGATGATTTGGAGGCGGCTTCGAAAGATACCAAAAAATCAGATATGCCGACCATTCAGGAGCAGTTCGAGAAAATGGGCATTAACTATGATGAAATGCAGCAGCAGATGGATGCACTCCGGATTGAGAAAGAACAGTTGATTCAGCAGAAGATGATGCAGGAAGAAAGATTTAAGCTTGATATAGAGGCATTACAGCAGGAAATTTCCAGATTGAAAATCCAGCTCGGCACGGATTCTGTCATTCCGGCAAGTTCGTCCATACCGGAAGATGCCGGACTTGTGCCGGATGTCCCGGATGCACCGGAACTGCCGTCAGTGAGTGCATTTCAGTTATCAACTTCGATAGAAGAAATAGACAAAAATCCGGATGCAAAATTTCTGAGCGTTTTGTTAATGGGTACAAATGTGGAACTCCGGGAGATGCCGGCACAGGGTGCGCCGATTGTTGTCATCGGGAATTTTGCGTATCCCAATCCGCATTTTTATAAAGGCTTCCTGACTGGTCAGGAGACACTCAGCAGTGTGCGTCCGCTGCGATCCCTGTTTGAAGTGGAAGGACTCCAGGATGACTGGCAGGTTCGTTACAAGTTAGAATCCATTGAACCGGCAAGCGTTCAGGAGGATGACGGAGAAATCCAACTGACAGAAAAAGGCAGGATCGTGTTACAGCCTACTGTATAAAAATATTTATAAATATTTATGAAACATAAATTTAGAATCTAGAAGGAGCAAATTTTGGAAGTTTTTTTGATTGTTGTCGTTGCATTGCTTATGGTTGTGATTGGCTTTCTTTTGATGAGCGTCCAGGCAAATCAGAAATTTGTCCAGTCCATCCGGGACAATGCAGGAAAAGAAAAAGAGAAAATTGCAGAACTGGAACAGCAGGTCACGGAACTGGAATTACAGCTCAAACGCAGTCAGGAAAGTATTGCCGACCTGCCGACAGATCGTCGTTATGATGAATATGAGGAGGAGCATCATGCACAGCAGGCGGCTGTTGTTGCGGAACTTGCCGCTCTGAAAGAAAAACATCAGGCATTACAGAAAAAATATCACAAAGTTTATCAACAGCTTGAGAATTTTCAGAACGATGTGCCTGTGACAGATCCGGAACAGTCTGCCATGCAGGAACCGTTGGAAGATCCGGAACGTCGGGAAATGCAGGATCGCATTGACAGGCTTGAACACAGTTGTGGCAAGCTCCGGTTGGAGAAAAAACAGCTCCAGGATCATCTTGCTGCTGCCAAGGCAGAATGCAGAAAAATGGAAACGCATTTGATAACAAATCCGGAAAATCCGGGAAATTCTGAAAATCCGGAAAATCAGGAAATTTTTCAGATCAATCAAGAATTGTCTGCACAGAATGAATTGTTCCGGACGAAACTTGCAGAAGCGGCGAAACAGGTCAAAGAGCTCCGTGCGGAACTCGAAGAAGCCCAAAATGCTGGTTCTTCTGAAGAAACTCGTGCAGAACTGGAACAGCTTGCAGAAGAAAACTCCAGATTCCGTGTGAAATTGATCGAAGCCGCCCGGCAAGTCGAGCGACTCCGTGCGGAAATCGCTGTTTTGAAAGATTCGGCACAGTCCGAAGATGTTCTGCGTTCAGAACTGGAAGAATTCCAGAAACAGAGCCAGAATTATCAGGAAAAATTGCTTGATGCGACACAGCATCTGGAAAAGATCCGGATGGAACAGGAAATGACATCCCAGGAAAAGCAACAGCTCCAGGAAACATTGGAAGAAACAGTCCGCAGTATGATTCCAGCGGAAGAATATGAAGAAATTGCCCAGGAACTGGAAGCACTCCGGGAAGAATTCGACAGAGTAGAATCAGAATGTGAAAAATTGTCCGATGAAAAAGAAGAATTGTCTTCGGAATTGTCGGCAATGCAGACCGCTTTGGAATCTGCTTTGCACAATGAAAAGCAAACGTCTGAAAAATCCCTGGAAGAACTGGAACAGATCCGGAATCAGCAGAAGGATACTGAGACAGAACGGGATTTTCTCCGGAAAGAACTGGATCACTCGGCAGATCAGATCCGGGATTTGCAGACAGAATTGCAAAAAGTACAAAATTCACAGGAATCTGCAACACTCCGGCAGGAACTGGAACAGATCCAGGATCAGAATCAGGAATATTGTGAGAAATTGAAACTTGCCGCCGGACAGATTCTGCAATTGCGGGATGCACTTGCTAAGGCAGAACAAAAAGCTTCGGGTGTTGCACAGCATTCCATGCAGAATGCAGAGTATATTATTACGCAGGAAAAATTGGAAAAGACAGAAAAAAATCTGGAGAAAACTACAAAAGAAAACAGCGTTCTCCGGGAAAGACTCCATGATGCAGAACAGCAGATTGAAGATTTCCGGATTGAATTGTCTCATAAATTGCAGAAAGAATCCGAAGAACAAAATACACTCCGTGAAAAGCTTGCGGATGTGGAATTCAAGATGCAGGCAACAGAGGATGAATTAAAACGTCTGCATGAAGAAAAAAATGCTGCTTTGCAGGAAAATCAAGCACTCCAGAGAGAATTAACAGATGCACTCGAAAATGTGGAAAATTTCCGTGTGGAACTCTCTAGTCAGAAAAATCAGGAAGAACAGCAACAGCAGGATCAACAGGCATTGCAGGAAAAATTAGCAATTGCAGAGCAACAGAATGCAGAGACACAGACGGCATTGCAGGATGCTACGGCACAGACAGCGAAAATCCAGGAGCAATTGCAGGATGCTGTGAATGAATCGCAGGAACTTCGTGAGGAACTCCAGAACATCCGGAATCAGAATGCACAGCTCCGGGAAGAAATTGCGGATATGCAGGTGATTGTCTCTGAAAGTGAGCAATCAGAAGAATTGAGAAAGCAACTGGATGAACTGCATGAAGAGAATCAGGACTTGCGTTCAGAACTGGAATCGCTGACGGATCAGAATGAACAGATCCAGGATGAAAAACAGAGACAGCAAGAAGAATTAGAAGAACAAGTCCGGCTGAAAGAACAGCAGTTCTCAATTTTGCAGGCGGAAAATAAAAAGCTCAAAGAGCGTCTGGAAGAATATAAAAACAAGATCAATGCAAGACGTGAGAACACAGAGGCGGTTTATCTGCAAATTGCATCCAGTGTGGAGAATCTCCAGAAACAAGGCGGCACAAGATTTGTCCATGTGGAACATGATGCAGACGGCGAACTGATTCTGGAACATGCGCCGGATGAAAGACGTGCAGAAGTGGCACTGCTCTCAAATGGTGCAATGATCCCCAATCCGCATTTTTATGATAAACTTGTGACGGACGGCGAAGAAGGCGGCAAACTGCAATTGATTGAAGAAATTTTTGATCTGCCTGAACTGGATTATGACAGTAAATACATCATCCAGGCATTGACACCGGCTGTCGGAGAAATCCGTAATAAAATGCTGCATGTTAAGCGTAAGGGAAGATTAAAAATTTAAAAATTTCTGTAATTTTTCAAAAATCACTTGACAAGATGCAAAAATTATGCTATAATAATTATCAGAATTCAACATGATGCAAGGGAGCTGGCTGTAGGGATGATACGGTCAGCTTTTTTGCAGGATTATGTTAAAGATCCGCATCAGGGGGGATGCTTATGCAGGAAGATTTGCACCGGGAATTGAAATTCGCCGTCATCTGCACGGGTATTCTGGATCTGATTCTCTGGATTGTCTCATTGATTTTAGTAAAATTCCAGGAATTTCGGATGGATGTGCTATCCGGGCTGATCCTTGGCAGTTCCGGGATGATTCTGAATCTGTTCTTGTTGCGGAGAACGATCCTGCATGCCGTCCGTTATGGCAAGACAAAAGACTGGGTTGGCTATCTGCTCCGTTGTCTGGTGGCATCTGGTGTAATTATGATCAGTCTGCTTTCGGATTATGTGAACACGTTCACAGTTGTTCTGCCGTTTCTGTACCCAAAATTAATTTTTGGTGTATGTTATCTTAAATTGATAAAATTTATAAAAAATTAATTTTATTTTATTTTATTTATTTATATTTATTATGAAAGAGAAGTGAGTTTTTTTGCAGATCAGTGATTTTTTAAGAGGTTCTCCGGATGGGGTCGACGTCAGTGGTCCGAAACTGATTGCTTCGTTTGAACTGTTCGGGATTACTATCAATCTTACGGAAACTGTCGTACTGAGCTGGGCGATTGTTCTGGGCGTGTTCTTGTTATTGAACTGGCTGACAAGTGACATGAAAACGAAAAATATCTCGAAAAAACAGGTAGTCGCTGAATGGGCTGTTCAGACGATTTATAATCTGGTAGAAGATTCTATGGGGAAACATTGGCGGAAGTTTGCACCCTATATTGGCGCATTGTTCACGTTTTCGATTCTGGGCAGTTTGATTAGCATGCTCGGTCTCCGGAGTGTGACCGCAGATTTTAACGTGCCATTGACATGGGCTTTGATTACATTTGTGATGATTCACAGTACAAATATTCGGACACACGGCTTTGGCGGGTATCTCAAAGGCTATGCAGAACCTGTCCCGGTGATGCTCCCAATGAATATTCTCAGTGAAGTTGCTACGCCGGTCTCTATGAGTCTCCGTCATTTCGGGAATATTGTCAGCGGTATGATTATCACAAGTTTGTTATATTTTGCACTTTCGGTAATTACCAAAAAAATCGGCATTGCCTTGTTTACGATCGGCATCCCGGCAGTGCTGTCCCTGTATTTTGACCTGTTCAGCGGATTCATGCAGGCATTTATTTTCATCATGCTGACTATGGTTTATATTTCTAATGCAGATGCCAATGCAGAAGCATAATTAAATTTATTTTAATTATATAATTTTTATAACTGGAGGATTTTATTATGGAAAACAATGAACTGATTGCAAAAGCAATTGTCCTGGGTGCATCCGCACTCGGCGCAGGTACGGCAATGATTGCCGGTGTCGGTCCTGGTATCGGTGAAGGTTATGCCGTCGGCAAGGCTTGCGAAGCCATTGGCAGACAGCCGGAGGGTTCTGGTGCTGTCACAAGAACAATGTTTATTGGTTGTGCTGTTGCAGAATCTACAGGTATTTACAGCCTGCTGATTGCATTACTGCTGATGTTCGCCAATCCGTTCCTGAATAAACTCGGCTAATGATCAGGCAAGCAAAAGGCAATCAAAATGGAGGATGAATTTTGGATTTTTTAACAATTGATGTCGGCACGATCCTGTTCACGCTGATTAACACGGGATTGATTTTTCTGGCATTCAAATTGATTTTATTCAAGCGTGTGGATGCGATTCTGGAACAGCGTCAGCAGGAAGTGGCAGATACTTACCAGTCGGCAGAAGATGCAATGGCAAATGCCAATTCTGAAAAAGAAAAATATGCACAGGCAATTGCCAATGCCAAAGAAGAAGCGTCCGGGATTCTCAGCCGTGCGGAAAAGCAAGCGCAGAAGCAGAGCGAATCTTTACTTGAAAAGGCAAGAGCTGAAGCACAGGCAGTCCGTGAAAAAGCAAGCCGGGAAACAGAGCGTGAAAAAATGCTTGCCCGACAGGCATTGCAGGGTGAAATCTCCGGGCTTGCTGTAGAACTGGCACAGAAAATGATTGAGAAAGAAATCAAGCCGGAAGATCATGAACGTCTGATTGATGATTTCCTGAAAGAACTGGGTGATGAAACATGACACAGACGGTCGGGAAAGTCTATGCAGAAGCGTTGTTTCAGTTAGCAAAGGAAGAACACCAGGAAAAAAAGATTTATGAAGAACTGAATCAGGTCGCTGATCTGCTCCAGAGCTATCCGGATTTTGTTTTATTACTGGATGTACCAACACTGGATATGAC
>CAMWJT010000053.1 GCA_947174625.1 uncultured Ruminococcus sp. | reverse complement strand
CTCCCTTGCTTCGTCATCCGGAAGTGTCATGCCGTTCGCTTCTGCAAGAGCGATCAATTCTTCAACGGATTTTGTTTGTCTTGCCTTTTCGATAAGCTCCGGTGTGAAATTTTTTTCCATCAGTATCTCCTTTAAACTATTTATTTTTTTCTGTTGTCTGATACGGGCGAACCCGAAAAATTTAAAATTCTGGTTTCGCCCATTCAGAACAAGCCTTTGATAGAATTTTGCTCCCCATTATTCACCCACTGCTCTTTCAAACGTTCTTTGATTCTTTGTTGTGTTGAAGTAAGATTAACCGTAACATACTGTGGTTTTGTAAGATCAACCGTAACATTTTTGGAAGCGAAGCCTCCACTGACGCTGTCAAGCTCGTCATCGGACAGCTCCGCATTTTCCGTGAATTTGTTTTCTTTGTTTTCCATGAATATCATCTCCTTTCATCTTCCATAGAAATGGAATTTCATTTTTTCTTCATATTATACAGACTGTTGCACAGCCACAATCCGTGTTCATATTGCATTGCCTGACAGCCATCACAATACATATGTTGAATCGATTTTAATGTACAGGTGGGAAGACTGGGGGATAATGGCACATGCTCCCGACCGCATACTTTGCACTTCCAGCATTCACATTTTCCACAGCCTACCGACACAATCATTCTGCCATCCTTATAGTGGCATCCACCGCCGGAAACGTTACTGAGTTCGTCATCAGACAGTTCCCCGGACTTTTTGTGCTGTTCATTGATCTGTGCAAAATAATCTCTTGCTTCGTCCTGCGTGAGTGTAATCTCATGCTCTTCTGCAAGAGCGATTAACTCCGCAATGGACTGAACTTGCCTTGCTTTTGCAAGCAACTCTGATGTAAATTTTTCTTTCATGATTTATCTCCTGTATTTCTTGAATTACGGCCAGTAAAGCCGCCAGCACTTATCACAGAAAAGTGCATCTCTCATATACTCGAAGCTGTAGCCTTTCACGAGTGTTCCGCCACAGTCGCACTTATCGCCTTCCGACTTACTGCCACATCCGCCGCCGGAAACGTTATTCAGTTCGTCGTCGGACAGTTCGACGGACTGGTGGAGCTGTGCAAAATAATTCTCTGCTTCATCCTGCGTGATTGTGATGCCGTTTGTTTCTGCAAGATTGAGCAATTCTTCAATAGATTTTGTTTGCCTTGCTTTTTCGATCAGCTCCGGTGTGAATTTATGTTCCATCTTGTTTCCTCACTCACTTTCCGCTTAATTCGCAGTATCCTGTACCGCCTTTGAATTTAAGATACGCACACCAGCCACATTGTCCTTCCTTTGAAAATCTTCTCCATGTGTCTTTCAGATCACCAAGAAGGACTATTCCCATATCCGTTCGATAACGCCCACAACTGTGACGGCTCGTTACAACTGTATATTGTATTCCGTCCACTTTGACGTGACAACCACCGCCGGAGACGTTGTCGAGTTCGTCGTCGGACAGTTCACCGGACTGGTTGCAGGATTCCTGTAACTGTGCAAAATAATTCTCTGCTTCATCCTGCGTGATTGTGATGCCGTTTGTTTCTGCAAGAGCGATTAACTCCGCAACGGATTGGGTTTGCCTTGCTTTTTCAAGCAACTTTGGTGTGAAATTATTTTTCATAACTACCCCCTATAGTTTTTTCTATCCGATACAGACGGAATCCGAAAAATTGCAAGTTCCGTTTTCCGCCGTATCGTCAATTTTTTCAGTAAAATTATTTCAGCTAGTTCAGATAGTCCATATTAATCAGACTGCTGTCAAATTCAAGATTGGAATTGAGATCGAGTGAAGACGAATTATGCAACAAATTGTTCATCATGTCTATTGCTTTTTCCTGTTCCGGAGTGAGAGCATGGACAATAAATTCCTTCATTTCACCAGGTCTGACGAGTTCATCAAAAGGTCTTGCAGGTCGTGTATCCCATATAACATCAGTACCGCCTGCAACCTGATCCAGCTCTTCGTCGGACAGTTCGACGGACTGGTGGAGCTGTGCAAAATAATTCTCTGCTTCGTCCTGCGTGAGTGCAATGCCGTTCTCTTTTGCAAGACTGAGCAATTCTGCAATGGAGTTCGCTTGTCTTGCCTTTTTCATAAGCTCGGGCGTAAATTCACTTTTCATATGCCTCTCCTTTTTCAAAATTTATTTGGGCAAACCGCCCAGATTCATTCCCTGCCTGAATTCCTCCGCTATTCTTGTTGCCGCGTTGTCTAACGGCTCTACTGTTCCGGGCGAGCATGCGGGCAATCTAAATCTCTCACTTAGGTTGTTTATGGTATTCTGATTTTGGGGAGCACCAAATTCGCCGGAACTCAAAGCGTTTATTATCTGCTCCCTCTCCTCATTGGTGAGCGGTAGTATATTTACCCCTCCCACAACTCCGTCCAGATCGTCGTCTTTAATTGGAACGCCGATATTTTTCATGTTATCTGCCATAGCAATTTCCTCCTTGTAAGAAATTAAAAATTTAAGTGCCGGCTTTTGCCGTCATATTGTCAAGTCTTTGCCTTGCGACTAACTCCGCAAAATATCCCCCCTTTGCTATCAATTCGTCAAATTTACCGTCCTCCATGATTTTGCCCTTGTCAAGTACAATAATCCTGTCACACTGCTTGATCGTAGAGAGCCTGTGCGCAATCACAATCCTTGTGCATTTCAGCTTGTCAAGAGATTCTGAAACAGTTTTCTGCGTAAGATTGTCAAGTGCTGACGTAGCCTCATCAAACATCAGTATTCTGGGCTTGGGAGCAATCGCACGGGCAATCATGAGCCGTTGCCGCTGACCGCCGGAAACACCGCCCGAACCCTCAGAAATGATCGTATGCATGCCCATAGGCATCCGCCGTATATCATCCGCAATGCCCGAAAGCTCCGCTGCATGCCAGGCATCATCCATAGTAAGCCACGGCGCAGAGATCGTGATATTGGAAAAAATATCACCGGAAAACAACTTGCCGTTCTGCATGACAACGCCCATATGACGACGAAGAGATTTCAGGTCGAGCGTTGCAATATCCTTGCCGTCAAAATAAATTGCACCTTTCTGCGGTGTTTCAAAACCGAGCATCAACCGCATCAGCGTGGATTTTCCGCATCCTGTTGCTCCCACAATTGCCACATACTGTCCCGGACGGATCTTCAACGAAAGATTATCCACAACAAGCGGCATATTCTCGTGATAACGAAAAGAAACGTTATTTAATTCAATACTGCCTGACACCCGTGTTATCATCTGTCTGCCCTCGGAGATTTCCGGAACAGTGTCCAGAATCGGCTTTACCATGTCCATGACCGGCTTAATCTGTGCGACACTCAGTGCGATTCCTGCAAGTGACATAAATGCGCCGGAAACCATACCATAAGCCGTATTGAACGCATAGTAATCCGCTACGGAAACACCGGACGACACGGCAAAATAATACATGACTAACGTTCCAACGAGTGAAATTGCCGTAGAAATGACACTGTTTATCTTGAGAAACGCAGGCGGATCATATTGAAGCCGCACCTGTTTCGCATAAAGATTGCCCCACCGTGCAAACGCACGCTTTTCCGCACCGGAGAGCTTTATCTTCTGCACACCTGAAATCAGTGCATAGGACATGCCGCTTTCTTTGGAGGATAATTCCATTTCCTGCTTGCTGATTTTCATCTGCACCAATGCGGAGATCACCGAGAATGCGACTGTTACAAGCGTGATAATCAGCGACGGCACGACAAGTGCAGGTGCATACACAAAAATCTGTGACAGATATACGAGTGAAAAAACCGAAGTCAACCCGGTTGATAAAAGTGTTGACACCAGCATATCGCACAAAGAATTAATATACTGCGATCTTGCGGACAATTCACCGGAGCTGTAATTTTTAAAGAAATCCGCCGGCAGTGACAACACTCTTGCCATAGTTGCCGCCTGAACGGAGATACTCATTTTAGTATTGATCCGTGCCATAATTAACTGTTTTACGCTGTTAATCAACATGGAACTTACTGTCACACATATCATAAATACCGTTATGGCAAGTAACAGCCGGATGCTTCCTGCTTCGATCACAGTAGAAAACAAAAGATGATTCAGCTTCGGCGACAGCATGCCAATCAGCGTAACTGCAAGCGTAGAGATCCCTATCAGCACAAAATCAGAGATGGAGAGTGTGCCTGAAATATAGCGCATCAGATCCGGGATGCCGAGTTTTTTCAACGGCAGAGGCTTATAGAATGCGATCGCTTCTTCTTCAAAAAGCCCCTCGTTTTTGCGATTAATTTTCACACGTTTCCCGGATTCCATATCAGTATAGCTATATCCGGAAAGTCCCGTCGGAATCAGTGCAACAACACTCCCGTCACTCTTACGGACACCTAACATAGCACCGATTGCATCTTGATACCAGTGTTCTGAGAGGATTACCTTACGGCGCATGATCCCATGCGGACGGAGAAGATATTCTAACTGCTCATTTCTGTCTTTGATAGAATCCGGGATTTCCTGCGTTTTGACATGATAAAATTTCAGTATTTCATCAAAAGCATTTTTGGCAAGCTGTTGTTTATCGACAGAAATCCGGTTGCCCATAACTGCCCCTGCAATATTGACAAAAGATTCTGCAAAAATGTCATTGTCATTCTGTTTGCGTTGCTTTATCTGTTCATCAAACCAACCCATCCGGCAATTTTCACCCCATTATTTATTATTTATTATTTAATTTACTCATTTGTTACAAGTGCCGTATAGACACCATTTCTGGCATACAATTCTTCATGTGTGCCACGTTCGACAACATTTCCGTGATCCAGCACGATAATTTCATCACAGTCCCGGATGGTTGACAATCGGTGTGCCACAACAATACAAGTGATGCCACGGTCTTTTATGGACTTGACAACTTCGTATTCTGTTTTGGCATCCAGAGCAGAAGTGGCTTCATCCAGAATAATAATCGTAGGATCTTGTGCAAGCACCCGTGCAATTTCCATACGTTGCCGCTGACCGCCGGAAAAATCCTTGCCACCCTCGGTAATCTTATAATTATAACCGCCGTCACGCTGCATAATATCTTCATGGAGCTGTGCATCTCTTGCCGCCATAATCATTTCAAAATCTTCTATGGAACTGTCCCACATCTTGATATTATTTGCAATCGTATCTTCAAACAGGATAATATCCTGATCGACAACGGCAAGCGAACCGGTAAAAACGCTTCTGTCAATTTTATGAATCGGCTTTCCGTCAAACAGGATTTCACCGCTCCAAGGCTGATACAAGCCGGAGATTAATTTAGAAAGCGTGGATTTTCCACAGCCGGATGTTCCCACAAATGCAACCCGACTGCCCGTTTTCAGTGTCAGATTAAAATCCTTGATTAATGGTTCAGCAAGCCGGGAATATCCGAATGTGACGTTCTTCAGCTCCACATTTCCGGATAACTTGTCATATTCTGCGTTCTCGTCAATCTCGTCATTGTCATAATTTACGTCCGTGGGATATTCCATTACATCTTCAATGCGTTCCATTTGGGTACGCATTTCCTGTAAGGTCTGTCCTGCGGAGATCAGCGTCTGCGCAGGTGCTGTAAAAGAACTGAGAAAGCCTTGAAATGCCATAATCATACCAACGGTGAATTTGCCGTTTATCGTGAAATACACACCGAGAATCAGCACGGCGATATTGGCAAGAGAGGAGACAAACGCCGGTATCATTCCAAGATATTGATTGAGTTTCTGGAATTTTACCTGCTGTGTATTGACACTTGCCTGATACCCTGCCCATTTCTCGAAAAATCCATTTTCTGCACCGCTTGCTTTGATCGTCTCTATCATCTCAATGCCTGCAACAGTCGCTCCTGCAAGCTTTCCGGCATCCCGCATCTGCACACGGGTGATATTCATGCGATTTTTAGAGATAATTCTTGAAACTGCAATATTAATCAGTATCGAGGCAATCCCTACAAGCGTTAATACCAGATTATAACGGATCATGACAATCAGATAAAAAAACATCATAATTGTATTCAGCGCAAGAGGTGCAAACGTCTGCACCAGGGACTGTGCAATAGAGGCATTCATTGCCTGACGTTGTTGGATGTCTCCTGCCATACGCTGAGAAAAGAACTCCATTGGCATTCTCAGAATTTTCCACATATATTCTGTATTGCCTAAAATGGAGAGCTTGCCGTTGATTTTCAGGGAATATACTGTCTGTATCCATTCCACAATAAGCTGTACTGCACCAAATCCCCCTGCCGCAAAAATAAAAGGCATAAACCAGTCGGGATTTTCACCTGTCAGCAATCTGTCCAGAAAAATCCTGGAAAACACAGGAGAGATAATCCCGATCAGCGAAGTAATAATAGATGTCAGTACTACAAAAGCAACTGCTGTTCCCGTACCTTTCAAGCGTTTTTTTACAAAAGTCATCACACTTTTGGGTTTTCCGCCCGGTTCAAAATTTTCCGACGGTTGGAACATCAGACAAATTCCGGTAAACGATTTGTCAAACGTTTCCATAGATACAGAATAACTGCCCTTTGCAGGGTCGTTGAGATAGGCTTTATTCCCTTTAAAGCCGTTAAGTACAACAAAATGGTTGAAATTCCAGTGAATGATACAGGGGAATGTCCCGTTTTTTTTCAGATCCTCCGGTTCGTAACGATAGCCCTTGGCGGTCAGTCCGTAACTGCGTGCCGCTTTGAGGATGTTCTTGGCATTAGAACCATCCCTGGAAACACCGCAGTCCGCACGAACCTGTTCCAATGGAATCCACTTTCCGTAATAGGCAAGTATCATAGTAAGAGAAGCCGCACCACATTCCAGTGCTTCCATTTGCATGACAACCGGGACTTTTGCCACACGGGCTTTAGACTGTTTAATCTTTATTTTTTCCATAAGCATTCTTAATTTTAAATCTTAATTCAGAACAAATGACATCGGAGAAACGCTTTCCGTCACGATTTCGGCTTTATATGTACCATCTGACAGCATTGCATCTGCCACTGTGATTTCATATAACCAATCACCGTCTGAAAATCCTCCGAGATACACCAGATACGCATCTGTTTCTTCGGTTACAGCAGTGGGCTTTGCGGATATTCCGGAAACAGAAAAACTCTCACCCTCTACAGTTATCGTCATTCCTGACTTGATCTTTCCGATTTTTTCTTCCGTTACATAGCAGGTAAGAACACCGTCTTCACAGATTCCTGCTGTGTCAATTTTCGTTTCGAGCTGTCCGAAAATCCCCCAGACACAGACACCAATCAGCAATACGATAATTGCTGTCAGTATCATCCATACACTCAGATTGGATACCCGGACATAATCATTCAGTTGTTCGGGAGAAGAAATCCTGTCAATGCTCGCCTTGCGAAATAGCTGTTTCTCCATAAAATTCACGCATTATTCAATTGTGAGAATATCCACAAAGCCTGTCACTTCGAAGATCTCAGCAATCACGTCGTTGACATTGCGGATGACCATTCTGCCTTGCTTGTTCATGACTTTCTGTGCCGCCAACAGCACCCGAAGTCCTGCGGAAGAGAGATATTCCAGCTTTGCAAAATCCAGAATCAGCTCTGTGCTGTCGGCAATGCTCTGCTTTAATTCAGCTTCCAGCTGTGGAGCGGTTGTAGTGTCGAGTCTTCCTTCAAGAGCAATATTCAGCGTCTTGCCC
>CAMWJT010000052.1 GCA_947174625.1 uncultured Ruminococcus sp. | reverse complement strand
GTGTTGACATAGACATAATTCTTAGTCTGGAAATATTCATGAATTGCCTGCGCCAATACAGCGCGGACTCTCAGGACGGCATTGAATGTGTTTGTCCTGCCTCTCAGGTGGGGCATTGTCCGGAGGAATTCGAGTGTATGCCGTTTTTTCTGGAGGGGATAATCTGCCGGACACGTCCCCAGGACTTCGATAGATTCTGCGTTAATTTCAGGGGTGTTGTTCTGTCCTGCAACCACTTTTCCCACAACTTTCAAAGATGTCCCCAGTGGCATGGCATCTTCAAAGGCAATGCCGGAGGATTTATCAATGACAATCTGCAAATGCGGCAGACTTGTGCCGTCATTGAGTGCAATAAATGCCATTGTCTTGGAATTCCGGGAAGTTCTGACCCATCCGCAGACTGTGACGGATTTGTCAAGAAAATCCGGATCATGCAAAATATCCGCAATATCAATATGCTGCATAACTTTCAGATCCTTTTCTAATTTTAATTATAATATAAATTATTATAGCATTTTTTTCCACGCTTGTCAAGTATTTTGTTCCCGAGTGCTTGCAATTTAGAAAATTTTATGCTATAATAAAATTAAAATAAAAATTAAATCAGGAGATGAGTTTTATCATGAAAAATACATTCGGACAGAATATCTCTGTGACGATCTATGGCGAAAGTCACGGCGAAGCAATTGGTGTCGTCCTGGACGGACTTGCACCGGGCATCCCGGTAGATCCGGATTTTATCCGGGATCAGCTGACATTGCGCCGACCTGCCGGGAAGATCTCTACGGCAAGACAAGAACCCGACCCGTTCCGGATTCTGAGTGGTGTCTATGAAAATCACACAACCGGTACACCCATCAGCATTATGATCCCCAATACACAGACCAGAAGCAAGGATTACACTGCGACCAGAGCGCTTGCACGTCCGGGACATGCGGATTATACCGCATACTGCAAATATCATGGATTTGAGGATTTCCGGGGCGGCGGACATTTCAGCGGACGGATCACCGCAGGACTTGTCGCAGGTGGTGCAATTGCAATCTCGGCACTCCGGGCAAAAAATATCCTGATCGGGACGCATATCCGGAATTGCGGTGGCATCATGGACAGGGATTTTGAGAATCTGGAATCTGATATTATGAACCTGAATCAGAAAGCGTTTGCTGTCCTGGATGAGAACAAAGCCGAAGCAATCTACCAGAAAATGACAGAAACGGCTGAAAAAGGCGACAGCATCGGCGGAATTCTCGAAACGGCAATTCTGAACATGCCCGCCGGTGTCGGTGAACCCTGGTTTGATACCATCGAGGGTATGTTATCTCATGCACTGTTCAGCATCCCGGCAATCAAGGGAGTACAATTCGGGAATGCGTTTGACAGAGTGACTTCTTGTCCGGGAAGCGAATACAACGATCCGTTCCGAATGGGTGCTGATAATCAGATCATCACGGAGACCAATCACAATGCCGGGATCAACGGCGGTATCACAAACGGCATGCCGATTGTATTTCAATGTGCCGTGAAACCCACACCGTCGATCTATCAGACACAAAATACCGTGAATTTCTTGGAAAAGCAAAATGCAGTCCTGCAAATCCAGGGACGGCATGACCCGGCAATTATCCATCGTGCAAGAGTTGTCGTAGACAGCATGACGGCACTTGTACTATGTGATATACTCGCCGGACGTTACGGCACAGACTGGCTTGCAGAAAGTGTGAATTAAAATTGAGAATTTTTGATTACAGTACCCTTGCGAAACGGTTCTGGGACAGTGAAATTTTAGGTCTGGTGGCGCAGATTCATGAATTAAAAGGCAGTCAGGCATATTATCTGAAACAGAATCCTGCTGAACTTGACCGACTGATTGAGATCGCAAAAATCCAGAGTACAGAAGCATCTAACGAAATTGAGGGCATCCGTACAACAAATACACGGTTAAAACAAATTTTTCAGGATAAGACAACACCACGCAACCGTGAGGAAGAAGAAATCATGGGGTATCGTGACGTACTGAATACCATTCATGAAAATTTTGCATATATTCCGATCAAATCCAGTTACATTTTGCAACTTCACCGGGATTTATACCAGTATTCGCATAAAACAATCGGCGGTAAATTCAAGAATACGCAGAATTACATCACTGCAACAGATGCGACAGGTCATGAATCTGTATTATTTACACCACTTGCGCCATATGAAACACCATCTGCAATCGAAGCAATCTGTGAAAGTTACAATCATATGATAGACACACAGCAGATTGATACATTGCTTTTGATTCCAGTTTTTATCCATAATTTTCTCTGTATTCATCCGTTCCATGATGGCAACGGCAGGATGAGCCGATTATTGACAACGTTATTGCTCTATCGATCCGGTTACATGATCGGCAGATATATTTCACTGGAGAATAAAATTGCCAAAAATAAGAATTTATATTATCATGTGCTGGAACAATGTCAGCAAGGCTGGACGGACAATACAGACGACCCAACACCATTCATCCGATATATCCTGCAAACGATTCTGTCAGCCTACCGGGATTTGGAAGAACGTGCCGAACTTGTCAGTGAGAAATTGCCGGCTGTGGAGACAGTCCGCAGAGTGATCTGTCAGAAAATCGGAAAATTCACCAAACAAGACATCATGGAACTATGTCCGGCATTGCGTAAAGCATCTGTAGACAAGGCAATCCGGCAACTTGTAGAAGAAAAACAAATAATCCGGCATGGTGCAGGACGCAGTATTTTCTACACCAGAAATGATCTGGATTAATTATAAAAAGCCGTCTGGAACATACCGGACGGCTTGATTTTTTAGATTTTTTTATAATTATGCCATGTCTTCCGGGATGTTCTCCGGCGGATTGGTCAGATAATCCGTGACGGTCTGGAACGTCGAAGAACAGGCGATCAGATTATGATGTTCGGAATCAAGTTCAAACTCCATAAAATAGCAGTTTTCAGGATTCTCCAGATCCGGAATGAACCACGCAACAATCAGCGTATTGGTCGTCTCGTCTTGGCAATAGCAATATAACTGTAATGCCGGATAATCGCCGACAGTTGTCGTTGCACCGGATAAACCTGCAATGCCTTCTGTTTCTTCGAGAGCGCTCCGACGGCTCTCTGCAAGTGCCTGGTAAGTAATCCCCTGATAATATCCGAATGTGATTAAATTTGCGCCGGTAGCATCGCAGTATTGCAGAATCCCCGGCAGATCCTGCTCCTGTTCTACCTGGAGATACCCTAGGGGGACTTGTAAAAATCCAATCGTAATATCGCCGATGGTCTGGAGTTTTCCGGTATAGACAAAGTCTCCGGATGCGTCGACGATAGCCCCCTCCGGGACTTCCGGCTTTGTCGCCGGTTCTGTAGCAATCGGCTGATTTCCTGCCAGAACAGACACATCCTGCTTCTGCTCAGCACTGCAACCATTCATAGTCATAGTCATGGTCATGACAGAAAATAGCATGAGGAATAATATTAAATTTTTAATTTTTTTCCTGTTCTTCATGATCTGCGACATCCTCTCCGAAAATTGTTGTCAATTGCAGAATGATTTCACTGAAATATCTGGGGCTGACCTGTTCCAGTTTCAGAGGATTTTCTGCCCGGATGGGCTGTTCCAGTGACCAGAATTTCAGATCTCCGATTGCGACGCTCTGATTATCCTCATAACTGATCTGGATGTACATGCCTTCAAAAGCCAGTTCTGCATAATAGCCGGTATACTGCATTTTGCCGTCTTTGGATTTCTTCTGACTGGCAATGTCCTCACGGGTAAATTCATAAAATGCACCGCCATCCTGCGCATCTCCCTTGCTCCACTCCGCTTTTAACATCTTCCCGGCAAGCGTCACGTTCCCCATTTCGTTCCCGGAGAATCTCTGCACAGCAGTCTTCCCGGCTTCTTCCGGCAGGAGCTTGTAAACTTTCCGGCTTAACTGTGCAAACGGTTGCGTAATCTCATAATCTGCCAGTTGTTCGAGCCATTCAGAAATGACATCCTGTTCCAGTTCTACCGGATGGACAAGCCCGATTCGGATGGATTGTTCAGATGCTGCATCCTCCGGGAATTCGTATTCATCGCTGTCGCTGGTGTTGAAACTGCCGTCTTCGGTATACCGGAATGTCTGGATTAATTGCTGATCTTGATTCTGATTCTGATAAACACCCCAGATCAGACCAATTGCGAAACAGTGCATCACAGGCTTTTTGATAAACAGATCTTTCCAGCCCTGGACTGTCCATTTTCTGTCACAGAGTAACGCATATTCTAATCTGGATTTTTGACTCTGGATTGCCGTTTTCATCTGTTTCTTCATCTCTTTGAAATCCTTGACAGCCTGTGCGGACAGCTCCGGATCATCTTTTGCGCCTGGTTTTGGCAGATTCTTGAATTTCTTCTCGCCTTCGTAGATTTCCAGTTCCAGAGCCGGTGTCAAATAGACATGGAACTGCCGTGTGCCGTAATCGAAAACCCGGCAAAGATTCTCATCAAAGCCCAGATCTGGGACAATTTTGTCAGCCAGTTCCTCCCTGGTGATCCCCAGGACATCCGCCGCCTGCTGTAATGCCGCATCCGCCGCAGAACGGACTTGCCGGCTTTTAAATTTCCTTGCCATAGTATCCACAAGCATGAGTGCCGGAGAACTGCCGTTATAGGCAATCGCTCTGACGGCTTCACATGCGATTGCACCTCTGGAATGTTCCGACCAGTCTTTGATATAATGCTGTATGGTTTGGATGGCATCTGAACCGCCGTGAATTGCCGTAAAATAAAGCACCCATTTTGTCTTGGCTTCTGCGCCCTGATCAAGCCACCGGGAGAACACTTCTTGTGCGAAACGTTCCAGATCGCCGGGAATCAGGTCAGCGGCAAGCTGATCCGCCTGTGGACTTCTTTCATAATTTCCGGCACTCATACCGGCATAGCAATTCACAATTGCCTGGAGATATTTTTCCGGGACTTCTGAATTTTCTGGATTATTTTTAAAATATACCGGTGTGTAGGCATTTTTAAACAGCCAGTCTGTCTTTTTGCCCTTGTTGCCTTTGGTCAGACTGTCCACCAGATTTTCAGAAGTTGCCTGTTTCACTTCTTCGGGGATTTCTGCACCAAGCAATGCACCCAGTCTGACTTTGAGCTTGTCGCTTTTTTCTGTTTCAAAGGCTTTCTGCACGTGTTCTTTCCAACAGTCCGGGAATTTCTTTTCTAACAATCCGATTGCCACCTCACGCTGTGCAATTTTTTTTGCCTGGAGCAGTGCCAGTATTTTTTCATTGCATGGATCAGCCGGCTTTGGCAGATAATTGATTAACATGCCCCGGACATTCTTGCTGGAATCTGTTGTCATGGCAAATAATTCAGAGAGATATTTATATTTGCCGTTCTCGCCGAGTATCTGGACATACAAGCATCTTGCATCCGCCGTCAACTGTTTCAAGTCTACAGCGACAATTTCCTGCACATCCCCTGCACAAGCTTTGACAATTCTGTCTTTCGCTTGTGTTTTAGCAGAGTCCGTATAATAATCTGCAACATAATCAGCAAAGACATTGAGAACAGATTCGAGGGGGATCTGATGTTTTTTCAGAATTTTGATATATTCTTTCTCGTATTCCTCAATCTGGAATCCAATTACCGACCGCATAAAATACTTAGCATTATCACACAAGAGCGCACAGTAACAGATACAGCGTTCTGCAAAATCATCCATTCCATATGCCTGAATATAATGGATGTTCGTCGTTTTGAAATAGTCTTTTTTCAGATTCGGAAGAATCTGGAAAAATTCCTCCGTGGAACTTTTTCCGAGCAGATACTTTTGAATTGCTGTCTTGCAATTAGCATCCTTTATGTCCTCCGTGCAAATCTTGATACACCGGTTCTTTACGGTTGACTGAATATCACAGGGAACCGCATTCTTGGGATTCGCAAATACATAAATTCTATACATGCGTTTCGCAAGTATACTATCTGATTCCTGCAAAATCTGCGTCCGGAATTCCGTGGGGAATTTTTCCGCAAGCTGTTTCAGCAGTTTATCCCGGCTTTTTTCAAGATTCGTCCTGTTCGCAATTAAGTTAATATAGTTTTGTACTGTCACGCTCAGTGAATTAAGCTGACAAAGCACATGTTCTGCATCCTCATGGAATATAGAAATTGCAATATCTGCCATTTCATAAATCAATGCCGGATTGCTCTGTACTTCCCGATCCAGACGCTGTAAATAGTTCTGATCCAGACAGCTTGCCTCTGCCATTGCCAGAAGCAGAAGTTTTTTGGTATAGCCGGTTGGTGTCTGCTGCTGTTGTTGTAATAACTGATCCAGCGTGCCAAGCACTTCCCCTTTGTGTTTGGCGGACGGTTTCAGAATCAGATTTTTAGCATGCAGATTAATATCATGCAGAGCGGACAATATCAGATATAATTTCGCATCAAATAACGGTGTGTACCCGACAGTCTGATGAAAGAGCGCCGAATTTTTCTGATGAGAACGCAGGAAATCCCGTAAATGCCAATAATAGGATCCCCTTGCATTTTCGGCATGATAGGTTACAAAAACCGCTAAAGCCCTTGCTGGTGCCGTATCGCCGTAACGTGTCCGGAATGCACTCAGCATGAGTTTTTCAATTTCACTATAAGAAGCATTCAGTGACATCACCTGCAACTTCATGCAGTATACATCTGCCACAGCATAGCAGAACAGGATATACCGTTCCAACAGCTCCGTGCTGTTGTGCCGGTTGATTTCTTTGAGAATCGCCTTATCCAGTGCCTGTCTTGCCGGGTAAGTATAATAGACAACATGCGACAGATCCATTGGCTGGATCTGATCCAGAAGAGAATTATCCCGTTCTTTTTCGGGATCTAAATAGTCACGCATGATTTTGAGCGTGTCATCCGGAACACCCACATCCCGGAGCGCTTCGGTCAGCCGGGCGAACTGTTCTCCCGGAACGGCTTTATTCACATACATCATAATAACAACACAATCCTTTCTGAAATTAAAATTTTAAAATATAATTAATTTTCCTGTTTCATGGCATCCAGTGCAGACAGAATCTCCAGTTTTTCCATGCCGACAGCAAGATAATTTTTCACCTGGATGGAAATTTTCACAATATCCCCGATGAGATCCTGCATCGCATGCCGGGACGATTCCAGCGACTGCATGAATTGTTTCAACAGATCCGCAAAGCCGTACATGCCGTAATTTTCGGCTTTTTTCTGGAATGCTTTCAGATTCCGGGCATCCGCCGACTGCAAGCCACTCTGTAATATCTCACAAAGATAATTCTGCACATCCCGTAACAGTGAAAAAATCCGGGTGACATGTGCCGACTTGTGATGACAATATTGCTCCGGGAGCTGATAGGCTTGTAATTGTTCCGGAATCTTAATAAAATCATAGACTTCAATCGGATATAACTGCAATGCGCCGTTCTCGAAATATGCCGAACACAGCCACACGAAATTCTTTTCGGGATTCTCTAACATTTCCGAGCCGATGCGTTCCAGTAATGCAATAAATTTTTTCTGCTCAGCTTTGTACCGTGCCTGAATCCGGATCACATGCCCGGCATGATCCGCAATCTGCATCACGAAGCATTGCGCATGCGTATCAAATCCGCTTTGCAGGCACTTTGCCGGAGATATAAAGCAGAGCCGGTCAGTCTCTGCATCTGAATTTTTTAATTTTTTTTCATGTATCGCAATTGCCAGCGCCTGAAAATCCGTGTATAACATATCCCGGACGGCATCACAATCCAGATTGGCTTTTGTCTGATACACAATCATGGTATCTTTAGAACCGGATAATTTGCCGTCGCTGATTCTGGCATGTTTCAGGATCAATTTATCATACATGAGCGTTTTCATGGGTGAAC